>CANHVD010000236.1 GCA_947463775.1 Planctomycetaceae bacterium
GGCCGCGTTTACTCGATTATCCATCGATCGACCGCAGGGCATGCCGAATGTGGTTCTTTCAATGACCTGTGACGAAGAAGCCACAAGTCTGGGGATTAATCATCTGGTTGGTAGCTGGTCTGATCGGGCACCAGCCTATCGACTATGTCCACAACGACCTGATGTGGCAATCATCGCAGAGCCCACGTTACTGGATATCGTCGTCGCGCACCGCGGTGCGACTCGCTGGCAAATCCGAACCACCGGCCGCGCATGCCATAGTTCTCGACCATCCGAAGGTATCAACGCAATTTATCGCATGGCCAAAGTCGTGCAGTGCCTGGAAGACTATGCAGCCTGGCTTCCGGGTTCGCGACCAGCTCATCGACTGTGCGGTCCTGCCACGCTGAGCGTCGGTCTGATCTCCGGTGGCAGCAGCGTGAATGTTGTGCCTGATGGCTGCGTGATCGACATTGATCGCCGAGTTCTCCCGGGTGAAGACAGCATGGGAGTTCGCGCTGAAGTCATCGAACATCTTCGCAGTAAACTCGACTTCGATCTGATCCATGAAGAACCATACTGCCTGAGCTCAGCGCTGGGCGATGAACTGAACGGGCCGCTCGCAGAGAAACTCGGCACCGCGATTCGTTCCGTCGTGGGACCTCGCGAAATCATCGGCGTGCCCTTCGGAACGCATGCATCCCGAGTCGCCGCAATCGGAATCCCATCCGTCGTCTTTGGCCCCGGCGACATCGCTCAAGCGCATACAAAAGACGAATGGATTGAGATCGATCAGTTGCACAAAGCAACGGAGATCTATTACCAATTCTGTGCTGCGGGCGGCTAAGTGCCGGCGGCCAATCGTTTAACGGCAAGCCGCAGGCGACTGCCTTTCGCGACACCGACGCCTCCGGCTTGCCGTTAAGCGTACAACAAATCAGCACCCCACCTGATCTCAAGCCAATACACTCAGTTCCTCAGGAGACTTCACGATGTTAATCGGTTACGTCAGTGATGAACGTTATGTAGCTCAGGCGGATGTCACGCTGGAGTTCATCCATCCCTCCGGTGCCTCCTACGAAGCGCGATCCCGCGCGAGTGGTGCGGTGTATGCCGATCTGCCTGCGGGAACCTATAAAGTCATCCTGCAAAAAGAAGGTTTCGGCGCGAAATTCTCCAGCGTTGAAATCCCCGTCGCAACGCCTCATCAGTTTCGCATTCTGTCTGACGGCCTGCTGGGATATGCGTGGCCCAAATGGGTTCGCTCCGGTGACGAAGCGGAGTTTCGAGTTCACTCCGTTGAACAATACAAGCTGGAACTCTGGCGTTATGGCTGGAAGCCTGAGAGAGTCAAAGAACTCGGCTGGCACGATGAACACGGACCTCGTGCGACGATGCAGGTCACTCCCGACGGCGACTATACTCAGACCGGTGTCGAATGGAACAAGGTCGGATACGCCTGCAAGACTCATCGACAGTATGTGACAGCTCCGGATCGCAGCGGCCTCTATTATTTCCGCGCGAGCACTCGATCGGGGCGTCAGTTTTCTTTTCCGTGGATTGTGGCTCCTCAACAACCCACGGCCAAAGTCGCGGTGCTGGCGTCAAACATCACATGGAACGCATATAACCCGTTCGGCGGCCGCAGCAACTATATTCATGCCGATCAGTTACCAGCGACACCGACCGTCAACGCGAGATTTGAGCTGCAAAGATACATCGATCCGGAACATGGCACATGGGGCTATCCGGGTTACGTGCCGCTCTCTTTTGAGCGTCCTGAACCGTTTTGTCATATCGACTTCAATGAACAGATCACGGACCCGATCGAAGGTCGCCAGGCCTGTCACATTGCTCCGGCCGAATGGCGTCTGGCGGGTTGGCTTGAACAACAGCAGATTGCGTATGACTACTACGCAGAAACGCAACTGCACGATGGCACGCTGGATCTGTCGGCTTACAAAGTTCTGATCATCGCAGTGCATCCCGAGTACTGGTCGCGAACGATGTATGATCGAGTCAAGAAGTGGGTTTTCGAGCAGGGCGGAAAGCTCGTCTATCTCGGAGGCAACGGCCTGAATTGCGAAGTTGTCCTTCACGATAACGCTACGATGTCAGTGCTCAATGGCAGCATTACTTCGCTGTGGAGTTCCGGTATGGGAGGACGCGACAGTCGCATGGCGGTGACTCACGAGTCTGAAGCCAATCTGCTGGGAGTCGTCTTTACTCCGGCCGGAGCCATGACCGGAGCGCCGTACCAAGTCGTCGATCAGAACCACTGGATCTTCGACGGGACCAGTCTGAAGCATGGCCAGATTTTCGGCACAGCCAGCCTGCATTGTCGATGCCCCGGCGGAGCGTCGGGCCATGAAACGGACAAGCGAACTGCGAGTTCTCCCGCGAATACTCATGTCGTTGCCCGAGGATTGAACTGTGATGACGGCGGAGCGGAAATGGTCATCTTCGACACACCGTCCGGCGGTCAGGTCTTTTCTGTTGGCTCGATCAACTATGTCGCGTCGCTGCCTGTCGACAAGGACATTTCGCAGATCACTGAAAACGTTCTGCGACGGTTTTTGATGTAGCTGCATTGGAAATGCAATCACGCTTGAACCGGCCTTCGTCGTTGCAGCAAAGGCAAACGGCCCGGAGTTCCATAAGAAACTCGGGCCGATGCGATGCTGTTGTTTGACGTCACACGATTTCTGTTCGGTGATAAGGCCAACTCAGACTACGCCTGAGGAGGAATCGTGCTCTTTTCAGGAACCGGAACCAGCGGGCTTGCTGGGGTTGGCGGAACAGCAGGACTTTGCGGTTCACTCGGAACGACAGATGGTGCTCCGTCTTCCGCAGGGACGATGATCACTTCAGAAGAGGAATGCTGGACCGCCGCACCGTGATGGATTTCTGTCGACGAACAGTCCTGACATCCGGGTACGACAACTGGAGCAACCTGTTCGACTCGTGGAGACAAAGGATACTCGGTCACTTTCATTCCCGGAACTCCAGTCCCGATGACGCGAGCCCCGTTCACAGTACCGCAAGGAGCTTTACCGCAGGGTGCTGTTCCACACGGTGCAGATCCACAGGGAGTTGTTCCACACGGTGCGCT
Source organism: Planctomycetaceae bacterium (assembly GCA_947463775.1). GTDB lineage: Bacteria > Planctomycetota > Planctomycetia > Planctomycetales > Planctomycetaceae > SXXK01. Next base: position 3,092 of record CANHVD010000236.1, read on the forward strand.
GCCACAAGGGCTGGAGCCGCAGGAGGAACATCCTGTTGTTGAGGCTCCGCCACAGACGCCACAGGCTGATACCTGGACCTGACGCACTTCGGTGCATCCCACGATATCGCCGCATTTTTGACTGTCGTTTTCGCAGTTGCTGTACGACGAGCCCGCCGTGTAAGCACAGCAACGTCCGTGAGTTGCGGCCTTGCGAAACGAGGAGAATGAGTAGGATTGATCCAAAGCACCGATGGCACCTGCGAGGTCCTGCAGTTCGCCGTTCACCGACTTCTGCAAACAGGCGACGCCGGTAATCAGTCCGATCACAAGCAGTGATCCGACAATGACAATTTCAGTGGACAGGATCACTCCGTGCTCATCCTGCCGAAGAGCCTTCAGCAGATTCAACATTCTAATTCTCCAAATTCGACACCAGAGGGAAAGAGATCCGCAACGCCATGCTGCGGTGTTCGTTGGCAGACGATCAGCGGGCCTGCCAGCCGGATCCGTATTCGATGACTTCGAGTGGCACCTTCAGACGGCGAGCAGCCTGCGTGAACCGCGGCGATCAGCGACGATCTGAGTGCGTGATGTTTCGTTGAGATTTGTTTCGATGAGATGTCAGAAGGAGTTCGCTCACCCGAAGCGAGAAAGGGGCCTCTCACAACCCCTTCTCGCGTCGGACGAACAATGCGGCTGAAATCGTTTCAGCCGAGCGCGGTTTCTCAGGCCGCTGGAAAGTGGTTTCTCAGGCCACCTTCTCCCTCTCTCGCTGTGAACGGAGCGGGTTGCAGTGCGATGGAATGTCTCTCTCGGGACAACCCTGGATGGCTCTCTGTAAGTGGCAGCCAGGACCGTTCTCTCATTCCTCACAACTGTTGCAACCGTTAACGTCACAACGTCAGGAACAATTAGCACAGCCCGTGCCAGAGGAAAAATCGGCACAGTCGGCACAGACGGACCATCCGCGCAAAGTATTGCACTGAAACGAGATACGCATTCGGACCAACAAATCAGAAGCATCAGAAGATCTGGTTGTGCGTATCGTAACGTTTACGACATGTTTAACGATTATGATCAGAATTCTGAACATAACGGTCGTAAAGATTGTGCGGGCGGTTCCGGCGGCTGTGAATACCCGGAGCTCGGGGCTAATTCATGAGGCGACGGTCCTGCCGGAGAATCGTGTTGGCAGTGCTGGGGCTGGAAACCCTGCTTCAATCGCATCGCGGATTCGACATTCAGTCGCTTCATTGGCGTGTTGCTGGTATCGTCTGAGCATCCGAAATTGCAGTCGGCGATAACCGCCCAGCGATCAGCCGGAACAGGAAAGGACAGCGACAACGATGGCGAAGTGTTTGGTTACCGGCGGAGCAGGCTTTATTGGCAGTCACCTGACTGAACTCCTGCTGAGTCAGGGGCACGTTGTGGTGGTGCTGGATAATCTGTCCACCGGCCGCGCTCATAATCTGGATGCCGTGAAGCACAACAGCCGTCTGGAAATCCGCAATGGATCCATCACCGATCCCGTGGCATTGAGCGAAGCCGTGCATGGCGTTGATATGATTTTCCACCTGGCCGCCGCCGTGGGTGTGAAGCTTGTTGCCGACGATCCCGTGCGAACAATTGAAACCAATATCTATCCGACCGATCACCTGCTGCGCCTGGCCGTGCAGGGATCCGTCAAGAAATTCTTTCTCGCATCGACCAGCGAAGTTTACGGGAAGCATCCCGGCGAATCATGGGTCGAAGACGATGACCTGCATCTCGGCCCTACCAGCCGACCTCGCTGGGCCTACGGTTGTTCAAAAGCCATTGATGAGTTTCTCGCTCTGGCCTATCACAAAAAGTTCGGCCTTGGCGTAACCGTCGGTCGATTCTTCAACGTCGTGGGACCTCGACAGGTTGGCAACTATGGGATGGTTGTGCCACGTTTCGTCGAAGCCGCTTTGCGTGGCGGTCCGGTCATTGTGTACGACGACGGATCTCAAGTCCGCTGCTTCGCGCATGTTCGCGAGATTACTCAGTGCATCGCGAAACTGATGGCAACGGATTCTGCGGAAGGCCGAGTCTTCAACATTGGCAGCGATCAGCCGGTTTCGATTCTGGAGCTGGCCAGGAGTGTGATCGCGAAGACAAACCCCAACGTCGAAGTTCAATTCGTGCCGTACGCTCAAGCCTACAGCGAAGACTTCGAAGATGTTCAGCGGCGAGTTCCCAACGTCAATCGACTGTATGAAACCATCGGTCAGAAGCCGGTGACCACGCTCAACGAGATTCTCGACGACATCATCGCCTGGAAACGCGAAGTGTTGCAGAGCCAGTCATAGGCGCGATTGTCAATTGACTAAATGCGCATCGCTCAACCGAGGTTGTGAACTTATTGGAATCGCAGGGTGGGACCAGTGAGCTTCGCGAACGCCGGCCCACCGATTCTCCGCATCCCTTTCTCCAAATCCCTGATGGTGGGCCGGCGCTTCGCTGGTCCCACCCTACAATAAACTCACAGCTTCATCGGGTTCACTGGCCTTTTGCACCATTCAAACGCCTTGGCGCGGAAATGCATACGCTGGGAGGACCCCGTCGCCTGCGGCTTGCCGTTAAACGATTTTCTCCGGGAATCACCGGCGATCCAGCGCCAGGAGACCAGCGATCGTTAGTGCGAAACCGATGATGCCGATGACATTCATCTGCTCTCCGAACAGGAAGACAGCTCCCACGGCGCACAGCGCATTCTGTGAGGCATTAATCACGTTCGCCCGGCTGATGGTCAGAAAACGCATCGCGTGAGTAATCGCGTAGAAGCCGATCGCATTGAATGTCCCGGCCGTTGCGATCGTCAGCCATTCTTTGGGAGTAATCGCAGTAATTGTCGACAAAGGCAGGATGCATAAACTGATCGGACACAGCACCAGAAAACCGGCCGCACTGAACAGAAACAGAGTCGCCTCGACACGCATATGCGATCGAACAGCTCGGCGAATGTAGACGCCGGTAACGCCATAACAGATCCCCGAGAACATCGACAACGCGACGCCAGCAGGAACGCTCAACGCGGCCTTGGTCATGGTCTCGGGGGTATCTGATGCTCTGGATGTCGCCGAAGATGAAAGAAACGCGATCGATGCAATCATCAGCCCGATACTGATCGCAGTTCTTACCGAAACCTGATCTTTCAGAATAATGCGTCCCATAATCGCGCCGCTGCAGATGATCGTCGAGAAGCAGATTGGCACAGAGATCGCCAGACCGATCGCTCGCAGGGACATCTGGAACGCAAAGTTACCTCCCAGCTGATTGAATAACGCCGCGACTGCAATCGGCCAGACGAGACTCCATTCGGGAAAAGTTGTCAGGCCATTCAGTCGTCGCCGAGTGAACAGGAAGATCGCGACGGCGAATGTCGGGAAGGCTTTCGTGCCTGCGACCCACATGTCCCAGCCGGTTCCGCCGTCGGTCTTGGAGAGACCTCGCAAAGCAAGGTTGGCCACCGAGTAAGTCACGGCCGCGAACAATCCCAGCAGCATACAGCGTGATTGAATCTGTGCTGCAGCCTCCGCCGAAAGCTCAACAGGCGCTAAAGGGACCGCGTCAGTCGCAGGTGAGGATTCAGTTCCGGACATGACGATTCTGAGGAAACGCTGGGGAAAAGTGATTATTCGGCCATGAATTCAGCATGTTTCGCCAGCATAAGCCGAGCGAGTGCCAAAAAGCCGAACCGTGAAGTGGCGGAATCATAGGCCCGAACCGTCTCAGGGCGAGAACACGACCTACTTTTTCAAGTGTTTCTCAAGAGCGACCGGGCCGCACCGAAATCAACCCCCTCTGTACCCGGTGGAAGATAAACAAACATTTGACCTTTGGTTCAGCTCGATGTTGAGTCACTGTGGCACAATTCTGAACTCCGCTCTGCGGCCAACAACCATGGCCAGGGCGAGCGCACGTTCGTCGCTCGACCGCAACGGGCTGACGTTGATCGAGCTGACCATGGTCCTGCTGATCATGGGTATTCTCACCGCCGTCGCTGCACCTCGCCTGACATCACAACTGAATCAGCATTCCGTAGGATCAATCCGTTCACTGATTGAGACTGACCTCAAAGCGGCTCAGCAGGAAGCGCTGACGACCAGTTCTTCGGTCACGTTCTCCATCGACCGACTCCGCAACCTGTACTCGATCACAGCAAGGCGGGGCGGCACTGCGACCGTCCTGAAAACGATCCGGATTGGCGCCGATCCGTGGAACAGCCAAATCACGTCGCTGTTACGGGGCAGCACCAAACAATCTGTCGATACGATGACCCTGACGATCAACGGTGCGGGAGTCTTCGCAGAGAATCTGGTGATCAATCTTGCCTCGGGATCTGCAACCGGGCGAACCACTGTGGATGCGGCGACCGGCCGTATTCTGGTGGAGTAATCGAATGAGCGATCTCACGAACCGATCTCCGGCAGCCCATCATATTGAACCTCGGAAACCGAGCGTTCAACCGACATCTACAGCTCGTCGTGGATTTACTCTGCCAGAGCTATTGATTTCCGTGAGTGTCTCAGGACTGCTCATGGTCAGCCTTGGTTCAGCGCTCAATATCGCGACGCGGAGTCTTCGACCGGATGCAGCCGCGGCGGTCAGTTTGGATTCCGGGCGCAGCCTACGAATGATTCAGGAAGATCTTCGTTTCGCCACACGAATCCTTGAGCGTGGGCCGCGTTCAATTCGCATGCTGACAACCGATGCTGATCGCAGCGGAAAAGGGGACGTTGTACTTTATTCCTGGACCGGAACCGTCGGCGCTGATCTGCTGCGTTCCGTGAATGGATCAACAGCAATTCCAGTCTGCGAAGACGTAACAGACTTCAACATCGCACTCAGCACGCGTGGGGAAACGCAGAAGATTCCGCAGCCATCAGCGTCCACCAGCGAATCGCTGTTTCGTCAGCAGACCTCCACATCAAGCCTCGACTGGGATTATGTGGACTCATCAAATGCCTACGGACAATTGATTTCACCAGCATTGTTTTTGTCGACGGCA
>CANHVD010000237.1 GCA_947463775.1 Planctomycetaceae bacterium
ATTCTTGACACACCGGCTTTACCTCAACACGTGCGAGTTCCCGGCAAACTTGTTTCGAAGATTGTTGTCGCCGCCGAGTCAGATCATTGGCAGACTTTTGGTGAACCTTATAACTCCAGCTATTGCCAGCCAGCATCAATCAACGATCCCGCGTTGCAGCCTTCGTTACCAGCTATGCCTCCGGATGCCAGACGAATCATCGCTGCACGAGCTTGCGACGAACTGCTACCAGGAGCAATCGCGAATCTGGGGATCGGACTTCCCGAAGGAGTCGCCCGCATCGCCGCAGAACGTCAGCTTCTGCACGATGTCACTCTGACTCTGGAGAGCGGACCGATCGGAGGAATGCCGGCCGGTGGACTAAGTTTCGGCGCATCGGTGCATCCGGAAGCGATCATCGATCAGCCAGCGCAGTTTGATTTCTACGATGGCGGCGGTCTGGATTTTGCCGCACTCGGCGCTGCTCAGGTTGACCAACACGGGAATGTGAATGTCTCGCGGTTCGGGACTCGATTTGCCGGTGTCGGTGGCTTCGTGAATATCTCACAGAACGCTCGACGACTCGTCTTTTGTGGCACTCTAACAACCGATGGCCTGGAAGTGGCCATCGAGAATGGCGTTCTTCGCATCGTGCGCGAAGGCCGCGTTGCTAAATTTGTGAAGCAAGTCGAACAGGTTTCATTTGCCGGTCAGGTGGCTCGAGAAGCCAGACGCGATGTTTTGTTCGTCACTGAACGAGCCGTCTTCCGCCTGCAACCGGACGGCGTCGAGTTGATCGAAGTGGCCCCGGGGATCGATGTCCAGCGCGATATTCTTGATCAGATGGAGTTTCGGCCGCTGATTCGTTCCATCTCCGTCATGAAAATCTGACGCGTTGTGCCGCCTGTCGCTCGGCCAGCCACGAACCCAAAGTCTGCTGAAGTGGGTCACTGGTCAGCACTCTTCGACAATCGATCCCAATGGCGCCGCATTCCTTCTGCAGCGTGCGAGTAAACTCGTTGTACTGCCGCAGGTACTCATTTCGCAGACGAAGCGGATCTACGAGCAATCGTCCGCGATCGGCTTCCAGATTATGAAACTCGGTCGGTCGCTCAAACGGGAATGTTTCTTCTTCCGGAGCAACGACGCGAAAAATAATGACCTCATGCTTCGCGTGCCGACAACGTTGCAAAGCCTTCGTCAGCGCGTCGATGTCATCGAAGCAGTCACTGATCAGAATCAACAGGCTGCGCCGAGCAATCCGGGGCAGAGCAGACTCCAGCATAGCAGCAAGCCCCGTGTCAGCCCCCGGAGTGGTCTCTTCGAGAACTTCCTGAATCCTGCGAAAGCCATCTCGATTGCTCGAAGGTTTCAGCTGAGCACGTATCGCAGAATCAAATGTAATCAGTCCGACGGAATCACGCTGGCCAAGCAGCAGCCACGCCAGTGATGCAGCCAGCATTCGTGCATATTGAAACTTGGAAACGGATCGCCCCGCATAAGCCATGCTTCCACTGGCATCAATCAACAAATGAGCGCGGAGGTTGGTCTCGTCTTCAAATTCTTTGACGTAGTAGCGGCCCGTCTTGCCGTACGCACGCCAGTCGATATGGCGGATTTCATCGCCGGGACTGTAATCGCGATGCTCAACGAACTCGACGCTGGAACCTTTGAAAGGACTTCGATGACGGCCCATCATCAGCCCTTCGACCAGTTGCTGAGCGATCAACTCCAGCCGCCCCAGCCGCGCGAGTTCAGCCGGGTTTTCGGGCAGCGGGGTCACTGAAGCGAGAACTCCTGCATCAGATGGCGAGGAAATTGCGGAGCAGGTCGTAACCCTTCTCCGTCAGAAAGCTCTCGGGATGAAACTGGACACCATGCACTGGATACTCACGGTGCTGCAAACCCATCACTTCAAATGACTGGCCGGGATCTTCAACCCATGCCGTAATCTGCAGACAATCCGGAACGGTTTCACGAGGCACAATCAGACTGTGATACCGAGTGGCCTGAAAGGGATCCGGCAACCCGGCGAAAACTCCCTGACCCGTATGAGAAATCAGCGAAGTCTTGCCATGCATCAGTCGGTTGGCTCGCACAACTTTGGCGCCAAATACTTCAGCCAGACACTGATGACCCAGACAGACTCCCAGCACTGGCAGCTTCGGGCCAAAATGGGCAATGAGATCTCGAGAAAGGCCCGCTTCCGCTGGAGTACACGGGCCCGGAGAAATGATGATCCGCTCTGGCTTCAGGTCCTCGATCTGCTCAAGAGTAATCTGGTCATTTCGCTCGACGCGGATGTCAGCGGTCGGATTAATTTCACCGATGCGTTGCACCAGATTGAAGGTAAAAGAGTCGTAATTGTCGAGCAGAAAAATCATGAACAGAACCACCTCAGAGGAGTGGGAGAACCAAAGAACTCGGAACCCAAATAGAAACGGACAGGACTGAAAAACCCGAGGCCATCATCCAGAGTGTTTCAAAACCAGCCGGCCATCACAGGCAGGCTTTTGATTTAATCGTTTAACGGCAAGCCGCAGGCGTCGTTGCCCAATTTCGCCTACGCCTGCGGCTCGCCGTTAAACGAGAACACAAAATCCGCGACCGAAACAACAGTCCACCAGCTTCTTATTCATCGAAGCCAATAGAAATCCCGACCCTGTTTTCGACAACCGTCACAGCTGAAAATAGTCGTGGCCCCTCGCAACTTCAATTGATGAACCGTGAATGAGGGTTCGCAATGCGAAAATAGGCGAAGTGCAACGGAGTTTTCAGATTGTCCCGAGCCCGGAAGACTGATCTGGCGGCCATTTTTTGATTGTGTGTAAGCAGGACACGGGAAACGTCGAAGAAGATAAGGAACCTTTCTGTTTTCTCGGTCCCCTCCGACTTCGGTCGGCAGGAATTGCCGAAACAGAGGGCTGCTGACTGGGAGGTCAGCCGATCTGGATATGCTTCCGTCGCTGAGTGGATGTCGCCATGAAGAAGCTTGCTGTTCCGTTTGCCTTGCTGATTGCGGGAGCATTGCAGGGATGTTCTGCGGGGCCACAGTTTTTCGGGCATAAAGATCCGACCAGTTGCCAGGAACCTGGTTCAGACGCGTGGTGGGCTGAGAAGGCCGCTTTGCCGCCCGGGGTTCGTCAGAAGTACAAGAAGGGCAAAATTTGGCCCGCTCGCCCTAGAACAAATCTTCCACCCCAGCAGTTTTCACACACGTACTATTCAGAACATTACTGGCCGCTGCCGTATGTTTGCCAGGACCGTGAATCAGTCGCGGTATTGATGGAAACACAAACGGCTCTGGGGTGGCAGGAAGAGACGACTCTTTACGATCGTCACTTTGACCAGAACGACCAGACTTTGACTCGATCTGGTGAACTTCACCTGCAGTACATTCTGCACGTCGTTCCCGCCGAACGCCGAGCAATCTACATCCAGTCGACTTATGATTCTGCACTGGATGTCATGCGAACAGATGCAGTCAATCTGGCGATGGCGAAATGCTCACAGAATGCTGGAGAAGTGATGGTCACGATTCGCGACTGTCAGCAGATTGGACGACCAGCTGCTGAAGTTCAGGCCATCAATGAAATGTATATGTCGACAATTCCTGCTCCTCGTTTGGGTTCAGCCTCCTCTGGTGGGGCCAGCGCAGGCTCGTCGGGTACTTCCGGCACCGGTTCGACGCCATAGTGTTTTCTGATGGAAGAAATGGCCTCTTGGAGGACTTCCGGATGAATTCTGCCGAATCATGTCGATCGTCCGCGAGGTTCATTTGATCAACTGTATTGATGCGCAGTTCCTGCTGAAGTTGTGACCGAGGACAACCGAATAGCAGCAGAGGGCTGCATTATCGTGCCGCAGGAACTCTGAAGAGCTTCCTGCCTTTTGAATGTTCGATCAGCAGTCGTGACTTTCGAGCCTACAAGGTTCGCGCACATGGAGGTGCGACATGAAACGACAATCTCTGACAACTTTGCTGCTTGTTGCCGCGTTCGGCACTTCAGCGGGCTGCGCGTCGTCCGGAAAAAGTCACTTTTGGGCGAAGCCGTTTGCTTCTTCCCAAAGCGAAGCCGCTTCGGAAGAAACCGAAGACAAAAAATCGGCTCCGTTGGCAACCAAAGATAAAACAGCGCTCGCATCGTTGAAGAAGAGTTTCTCACACGGCAAGTCAGAGAAGGACGAGCTGAGTCCGGAATTCATCGCCGCTCAAAAGACGTTGAAGAAGAATCCTGAAAAGACGCTGCTCGCATGGGCACGCTATCAGGAAGATATCGGCGAATACGCCGAAGCGCGACGCAAATATCGCGAAATACAAATTGCCTACCCGGACAATCTGGAAGCTCACCTCGGGATGGCTCGGATTGAAATGTTGACAGGCCGTTCTAAACAATCCGAACAGATCCTTAATGACCTGGTGAAAGATCATCCGGAAAGCACGGCTGTTCGAATCTCCATCGGTCAGATGTATGCTCAGCAGGAAAAATGGGACGAAGCGATCCGCGCGTTTGAAGATGCGTGTGAGATCGATCCTGAAAATCAGGACTGTCGCTATGAACTAGGTGTGGCCTTTGCTCGCGTCGGCAACTACGACCAGGCTCTTTCACACCTGTCATTCTCTGTCGGTGAACCCGCAGCCCATTACAACATCGGTTACATCCTGCACGAGCAGGGACGAGATACCGACGCTGCGGAATGGTTCCAGAACGCACTCAGCCTTCATCCGGATCATCAGACGGCCGACAAGTCCAAAGCCATGTTGGCCAAGTTGAATCCTGAACAGGCTGGCCGTGGTGTCGTAACGACTCCGATGGTTGCTCGCAAACTGCAGCCGAACGCTGCACGGGCAACTCAGCCTGTCGCCTCAACAGCATCTCAGAATCGACGTTCAACGGCGCCGGAAGATCTACCAATTATCTCCGGAAGTCGGAAGAAATCAGGCGTTGTTGAGTTCGACAATCAGCCATCGACTGAAGCATTGGCACAGAATGAGTCGGCTTTTGATGACAATCCAGGGCAGCCCGCTCCGACAGCCAGCCGTCCTCTGAGAAACGACTTGGATCAGAACTACACGATGCCCGAGGAGCAGGCTGCGGAGTCATCTCCGTTTCGGCATGTCTCCTACACTGATACCCCGGCTCAACCTGTGAACTCCGTTGAGGCATCAGCCGCGGGTGCTCAGCCGCCACAATGGCGCGGACCGTCGCCGCAGTCGGGCGCTCGTCCGGCAACGTCTCATTGGTCGTCTGCTCCAAAAGATCCGCCGAACTGGCGAGCCCGTAAGAACTGAGTTCCGGGCAACGGCTTTATCATGTCTCGAAACAGATAACTCTGGTCCTTTTCTGGACAACTCAAATCGCACCTGACGCGGAACGACCCGTCGGCTGCAGCCTGAACCGCGCACCATTCCGCTCAACCACTGTTTACGCCGTGGGAGAATGGCTATAATTCCTCACTTGAACATCTTGCGATGCTCATGGATTGTCTGCGACACCTGAGGTTTTATACAAAGAGTGATGCTGATGCCGGATGCTGGTATTCTGGCCACGGTGATGCTGCTGGTCGGACTGTTCCTTTTGGGGCTCGAGTTCTTCATTCCCAGCTTCGGAATGATCCTGGTCGCCGCTGTAGTCTCCCTGATCGTCTCCTTCTGGAGCGCCTACAAGGCGTGGTGGGGTGTCAGTCCGGGCTTCTTTTGGACGTATATTATTCTGCTGACCGCTGGAATCCCCGGATCATTGATGGGGGCGATCACCTTGATCCGGAAGACTCCGCTTGGTAATCGGATGATTCTTAAACCGGCTCCGGTGAATGAGTCTCCTGCCCCGGGACCGCTCGATCATCTGATCGGAAAAGCCGGAATTTCGCAGACTTTGATGACGCCAGGCGGGATCGTTGTGATCGATGGTGAACGATTGCATTCAGAGAGCCTTGGAATGCTGATCGAGCCGAATTCGCCTGTCGTCGCTGTGGCCGTTCGCGGAAACCGAGTCGTGGTGCGTCCCGCAACTCCGTCGGATTCGGAATCCGGTAATCCGGCTGTTTCGGAACAAAACGCTGCGACCAAAACGCCCCCGGATTCACTGCCGGGGAACTCGCCAGAACCCCATCCGCTTGACTTCGACTTCCCTCAGGGGTAAACCCTCAGCAGTTGACTGCTCAATCTGTCTTTTATGCCTGACGAACAAGGCCAGTGCTCCGGAGCTTCTCATGACTCACATTCTGTTGGCCCAGCTAAGTCCCGGTGAATGGGGCATTGTGGTCTTTGGGCTCTTCGTCATGATCGTGTTTCTGGCTATCTTTGCTCAGTATGCCAGCCTGTGGCTGCAGTGCAAAATGACCAGAGCTGGTATTGGCCTGTGGGATCTGATCTTCATGAGATTCCGTCGTGTGAATCCCGTGGTCATTGTTCGTAGCAAGATCATGGCGGTTCAGGCTGGCTTGCTGAAGAAGTACCCGATCTCAACACAAGCACTGGAAGCTCATTCTTTGGCTGGTGGCAACGTCCCCAACGTGATCCGCGCTTTGATCGCTGCCGATAAGGCCGGCATTCCGCTCGACTGGAACACAGCCCAGGCGATTGACCTTGCGGGTCGCGATATCCTGGAGGCAGTGAAGACCAGCGTTTATCCGAAAGTCATCGACTGCCCTGATCCCAAGCGAACTCAGGGAACTCTGTCTGCTGTGGCCGCAGATGGAATCGAACTCCGCGCACGAGCACGAGTGACTGTCCGAACAAACATCCAGCAGTTGATCGGCGGAGCAACCGAAGAAACCGTGATCGCACGAGTCGGTCAGGGGATCGTTCAGGCGATCGGCTCCACGAATTCTTACAAGTTGGTTCTCGAGAACCCCGATTCCATTTCGAAGGCTGTGCTGGCTCAGGGCCTGGAAGCTCAGACGTCGTACGAGATCGTTTCCATCGACATCGCTGATATCGACGTTGGTGAAAACATCGGTGCTCGTCTGTCGGCCGATCAGGCTGAAGCCGATATGCGTGTTGCCCAGGCCAAAGCCGAACAACGCCGCGCAGCGGCTCGAGCTCGCGAACAGGAAATGGTGGCTCGCATTCAGCAGAACCGAGCCGCCGTGGTTCTGGCAGAAGCGGAAGTACCGAAAGCCATCGCGGATGCGTTCACGGACAGCAAACTGGGACTTGCGGACTTCTACGAACTGAAGAACGTTCAGGCGGATACTCGCATGAGAGAATCGATCGCCGGCGATACGACGGGGCGAGCAGGGCGGTCGACCGAGGGCTGATTTTCTTCGGCCATTTCGCTGTACTAGCCTGGGTGGGGACGTTATTTCCGTCGCCGGTGCAGAGTCATAGCGCTATTCAGCAATCCAGAGAGCTACCAGCCTTTCCACGAACTGCGTGATAACATCAATCACGGGGATGAATGTTGATGACTGTCACACAGAAGTCGATCGCAGTTTCGCTTTTTTTGTTCGAAGCTCTTCTGTTCCATAGTTTATTCTGCAACTGGACGGTTGGAGGCTCGCATCGGCGCAGAGTCAACGATTGGACTGGCAGGTCGCCGGACCATAGTGGGCTCATCGTCTCCATCGGGCCCGCAGGAATTTATGCTCGTAGCCACCAGACTGTGGAATTCGATGCGACCATCGGCGTCGCGCTTCCGGCCGCGCTGATCGGTGCGGCGGCGTTTGTCTTGAGTCTTCAGAATCAAAGTTCAGCCACTGGCGCAAAAACGACGCAAACAGTCGATCAGTAATTGCCATTTTGAAAGTCGAAGTGGCCTGCGTCTATTCTTCGCGACTCGACTCCACGCCGCACAGTTTTCGCGCGGGAACAATCGCTACGATCCGTCAGCGTTCTGCAGGTTACTGGAGTCGTTCAATCCATAGGACTGTACGATGCACTTCTTCGCGCGTGGCAATCCACATAAAGAATCTTCTGGAGCCAATACAACAGGAGTCTGTGCTGCAACTGTTGTGATCGTCTGATGCTTCCAAAGCAAACTCTGCTTGAGCACGCAGTCCGATGCCGAAAATGAGTGAAAGGACTTCCGTGTCCAACGCCGCGTGAGACATGCTCACCAGCGTTTCGCTCCGTCGAGCGGGGAGCTTAAGAACCGTTTCAC
>CANHVD010000238.1 GCA_947463775.1 Planctomycetaceae bacterium
AACGGATCCCTCGGACTGTTCGAATCCACTCGTTATGCCCGAGGTCACAAGGCTCTTTACACGCTGGAAATCAACGGTGAGAAAGCGTCGATCAAGTGGGACCTGCACGACCTGCATCGGCTCGAGTACTTTGATTACATGGATAACTCACTGATCCGCGGCTGGCACCAGGTGCACTGCACCGATGGCGACATGCCATACATGGGCAAATGGTGGGTTCCGGGACTGCAGATCGGTTACGAACACACCTTTGTCCATCAGGTCGCGGATTTCATCGCCAGCATCGAATCCGGAAAGCCCTGCAATCCGACTTTCCGCGATGCGTTGGAAACCCAGAAGGTCTGCGAAGCCGTTCTGGACAGCGCGAAATGCGGACAGTGGAAAGAAATTGCGTAGCCTGACTCAAATTTGAGGGCTATACTGGCCGAACAGAAAAACACGGCGGTTGAAGGCGCACCCTTCAGCCGCCGTTCTGTTTCCTGACCGCTGAAGATTCCGAATCTCCCTGTTGAACAAACTCCGGAGAGTCTGTGTCTTCGAGCGTGTTTTTGCGCTTTTTGAAAACATCGACGCACTTATCGAAGTCGTCGCAGATTGGATTCGCCTGAGGTCCCGCTATGGAACGACAACCCATTTCCCGTGAAGGCTATGACAAAATCCGCGAAGAAATTCGTGTGATGGAAGAAGTGGACATGCCAGCGGTTGCCGAGCGTATCAAGACCGCTCGCGAAGAAGGCGATCTGAAAGAGAATGCCGAGTATCACGCTGCTCGTGAGACTCAAGGATACATGCAGGCCAAGATCAATCAGCTTAAGTCAAAATTGTCTGGCTGTTATATTGTCGAACGAAACGACAAGCCAAAGGACTCCGTCGGATTCGGCGCGGTCGTAAAGGTCAAAGATCTTTCGGATGGCTCTGAAGAGGCTTATGAACTTGTTGGCCCCGGCGAAGAAGACTACGACGGCGATATCATGAAGATTCTGACCACCAGCCCAATCGCAACCGCGATGCTCGGCAAAAAGGTTGGCGACAAAGTCGAAGTTGACATCCCGCGAGGCAAGTTGCGAATGGAAATCATCGGGATTGAATAGTTCTGTTAAAGCAGAACCTTCCTGGCCTCAAGCGTCAATGGCACCTGAAATTTTCTGGTGCCTCGGACGACATCCAGCGTGATCGTGTCGCCGGCTTTGTGATTTCCCAACAAAGCTTTCAGTTCATCGAAAGTGGATGTTGGCTGTCCATCGATCGCAGTAATCTGATCTCCCAGGATAACCGTGTTCCCTTGACGTCGACACCCCTGCAGACCGGATAGCGAAGCAGGCGTGTCGGGGTAAACGAACAAAACAACCAGTCCGCCGGCTAAAAGGTTTTCGGGGATTCCATTTTCACGGGCGGTTTCTGTATCCAGGATTGCAACACCCATTGAGGGAGCGGGCGGACTCGCAGCTTCATTGAAGACCAGACCGACAGCCTGATAGACATCGTTGACAGCAACAGCAAAACCCAACCCGGCCGATGCACCGCTTGTGCTCACGATCGCAGAGTTCACACCAATCAGGCGACCTGCACTGTCAAGAAGTGGACCACCGGAATTGCCTGGGTTGATGGCCGCATCCGTCTGAATCATACCTCCCAGAATATTCTCGTCGTCGGTACCGACAGTGCGATTTAGTCCGCCAATCACTCCCGTGGAGAGCGTGCGATCGAATCCGAACGGGTTGCCAATCGCGAGCACCTTCTGACCTACCTTAAGATCATCGGATGATCCAATCGTGATGGGGACCAGTTGAGAAGGCTCGGCATCGATTCTCAGGACCGCAATGTCGTGCTTTGACACGGCTCCGACAAACTCAGCGTCAAAGATTCGGTTATCAGCTAGCTGAACTTCAAGCTGCGAATCACGCCTTTGAAATGAGTCCTTGACCACATGCAGATTCGTGATGATATGTCCCTTCTCATCCCAGACAAATCCAGTCCCCGACGCAAACTCCTGCGAGGCCACACTGCCATCAAATGTTTGCTGATAACCTTTCGTACGAATATAAACGACGGACGGTGCAACTTTTTCGAAGACTTCAATAGTCGCCTTTTCGTCTTCTCCCAGTTCACCGCGAGGAGTCACGACTCGATCGGTGTCAGCGTAATTGGGGCGATTCGAAATGGAATCAAAGATGGACTTCAACAACAGCACAGCTACAAGAGCCGTCAGGACAATCACCAGCCAGCCGTTTGCAGCCGCAGTGGTTTCTCTCTGATTTGGACTACCCTGAGTCTCTTTGTCCATAACATTTTTCCGTACATGGCCACCACTGAGGCAGTGGTCTGAGTCATGCATCCCGCGAAAGCCCGACCTCAGTCTATACAGTGCAGGGAATAGTGGCCCAATGTGTGCGAAAACGGGGAAGAGATGAACTCATCCCTTCCCCATGATCGAAACCTAGTCAAGGTTGCCTTCCAGCTTCTCGCGAATATCCTGCAGAGCATCATTAAGGCGCTCACGCACTGACTCCGGCTGCTTGTCCAGAGCATTCAGCAACTTTGGCGTCAGTGCTTTATTGAGTTTGTCGAGCATCGCGGACGCTCGCTTCCAGAACTGTTCAGGAGTTAACTCCTGGCGTTCTCCGCCGGGTGCTTCGTCTCGAATCTGCGGTGCCGGAGAAGCCGCGTCAGCGCGAAATGGCGCGTAGTTTTCGCCAGCATCTCGGGCGACAGTGTCCATCGTCGCAACTGCTGTTCTCTCACCGGACGAAAAGCCAGCTCGATCACCCATCCCGCTGGGGGTGAACTGGGATGGATCAACCACGCGGGATAATGGCACCGTTGATGTGTCAATTCCCAGTGGTGCAGCCCATTCTGAATATCCTTCAGAAGACTCAGCGAACAAATCTTCGCCCCGCTGAGCACGTCGCCATGCACGCATTTCTGCAACTGTGGCATCAGATTCCTCCGCCCAGCTCAAACAATCTTCAGCGTCATCCCAGTTCAGAGCTACGTAAAAAAACGACCATTTGAGACTGCCATATTTCTTGTGGTTCTCTCCAAATGCTTCCCAAACGCGACGTCTCTGGAAGATCTGGTCACCACTCAGGCCAACCATCTGGCCAAAGTCACCATCGGTACGGTTCTTCGCATAACGCTGTGTCCATTTGGAAGCACATTCACCAACCACCCAGTTACACTGGCTGACGGCATCACGAGCCTTTGAAATCAACTGTTCTTCAGATTCTGCCACGATGGTTTCGTCCTTCCAGGCGTAGGGAACGGCCCTGAGCGGTGAGAAAATCAGGTGTCGGAGCCGGCAATTTCGATGCAACAATCCGCGAACGCAGGCACTCTTGAAAAACGCCCGCTGGAATCGCGACCTGCCATCCTACGCACGAAAATCGACGCCTTCTACTCCAGGATCAACGAACCCTCAGGAATCCCGGATGTCCTTATTCTGCCCTGTTTGACTCTTCGCAAACCGCACAAACTTCTTGATTTCAGATTCTCAATTTGAGATGAAAAACCTCAGATTCCGTGACATTTGGAGTCCGAAGATTTTCACCAGGAATTGACTTCAGGACAGTGGACCATCTGCCGATACATTCGGTATAAATCTCCGAGGCAGCTGAGTCGCTCACAGGGACCCATTTTGCCAAAGCAGATTGATAAAATCGGGGGGATAGCCAAGTGGCTAAGGCAACGGATTGCAAATCCGTCACGCGTGGGTTCGACTCCCACTCTCCCCTTGCAAAAAACGCTGGTTATCCTGAAAAGGTGACCAGCGTTTTTTTGTTGGCTGTTTTCCGGTTGCGACCTTGAAAAGCACGTTCGTTCCCGGGGTTTCCACTATTCCAGCGAGAGAACCACTCGATCGTCGAGCACCTCTACTTTGCGAAAATGGCGTCCAAAGATCAGCGGAAAGAACTCCACACCAGTTTTCTTCTCCTTGATGTCGCTGAGTTGGACGATCTCCTTGAACACTGCCTTAATCGCTGCCTGATCTTCGTCTGTTACTTCAATGACAACCTTGTTTGCTCGGAAGTAGGCAATCAGATCGCCAATCGTCGCACGCTCAGCACGAAAACTGAATGTTGTTGTCCGCAAAGAATTCGGGGCTGCGGGCTTTTTCGTATCTGCTTCGGTGGAATTTAACAGCTCCGACAAAGCCGCATTTAGCTGGCCATGTTGCTCCAGAGTTGTATTCACGGTGGCTACGGATCCGCTCCACTTCACAGTGATCTCAGGAAACTGTCTCTTCCAGAGTTCGGTGGTGGACGCCTGAAACTTTTTCCCCGGAGAGTAACGGTGATCAAAAGTCTCCTGAGGATCAATCGTCTTGAGACTGACCGAGCGGCCATCATCGGACAACCGAAACTCGAGTTCGAACTGGTTCAATACGATCGTCGCCGCTTCGGCAAATGTCATGCGAGGCAGGTCGCTCCTCGCCCAGACATCGTGAGGAATCAAATCCGGATTCGTGATACGAACGCCAGTCGCCCGAGCGTAGTTTTCGAGAATGGACTTTGGCTCGGCCAATTCCAACCAGCTTGAGTCGATGAGTGCGACCAGTTTTCGATGATCCTCCGGCCTCATCCTGCGTTGCAATTGATTAATCTCCTTCTCCCGCAGTTCGATCAAGACAGGAATACGATGAACTGCCAACGCAGGACCGATACAGGCGAGGTGTTCCGTCAGGCAGCACCCGCTATCAGGCACTTCCTCCGCGATACTCTTTAGCACTTCCCAGCGTGAAACTGACGTCGCGTTCAGGCTGATCTGATAACGAGGATCGAGTCGACGGTCACGAATGACGGCAACCTCTGACTGATTCATTAGGTCCGACAGTTGATTTTGAAGTGGAGTATTAACGCTCGACCAACTCACCCTGGTCAACATTGCAGTCTTCAAAGACTTCCCGGACTTCAGAGCTGTCTTCTGATCAAAGGCGTTTGCGACGCGAATTCCGGAAAGCAGCACGGTTATCGTGAGGAGAACATTTCGGAAAATGATGCCGGGATTCCTGTTTTTCAGCAGGAAAAACGTGGCAACAGTCGTTTCCATTTTCAATTGCTCCATTCTGCCTGGAAAACAGTCTCGGCAGGACCAAACATCAGTAAAACTGTAGAGTACTCAGCCGAACCACGAGACTTTCCGTTAGTGAACCGGATCTCGTGAAAGTAGGATGATGGCATCGACCAGCAGCTTTGGTCGAGCCTTGCAGGACGATTTCTGAGACAGATTATGAAACAGACACATGCAGTCGGCATCGACCTTGGCACCACATATTCGTGCATTGCGTCGCTTAATGAGCATGGACAGCCAGTCACAATTCCCAACCAGGAAGGTGAGCTGTCAACGCCATCGGCGGTCTTCTTCGATGGTGACCAGCCTATTGTTGGTACTGAGGCCATTCGAAACGCTATTGCCAGTCCGGACCGTGTCGTGCAGCACGCAAAACGCTACATGGGGAATGCTCAGAAGTTCTGGAGAATTGGCGACATGCGGTACTCGCCGGTGCATATCTCAGGACTCATCCTGCGTAAATTGATTTCAGCCGCACAGGATCAGATCGGCGAAATACATAATGCCGTGATCACTGTGCCGGCCCAGTTCAGCGATTCACAGCGTCATGCAACACTGTTGGCTGGACATGCCGCCGGTTTGGAACGTATCGAGATGATTAACGAACCCGTCGCGGCAGCTCTCTGTCACGTACTGGGAAACGAAGGCCTGGCATTCACTGAACTCGCCATTGATCAGCAACTTCTCGTCTACGACCTTGGCGGTGGCACACTCGATCTCGCCATCGTGAAGTACAAGACGAATGAAGTCCGAGTGGTGGCATCGGATGGCGATTTGGAACTGGGCGGTCTCGATTTCACTAAAGTACTTGTGGATGCTGCTGCCGAGAAGTTTATTGCCGATTTCCGTGAAGACCCACGGTCGAATCGCAGCAGTCTCCAGTTTCTTACGTTGGAGGCTGAACAGGCAAAACGCAGCCTTTCGGTTCGACCCCGGGCCGCAGTGACGGTGCAGCATGAAGGGCATCGCAAGACGTATCAAATTGAACAAACAGAGTTTGAGACACTCAGCAGAAAGCTCATCCAGCGATCCGAAGAGATTACTCGACGAATTCTGAAGGACAACAAGTTTGGCTGGGCGCATATTGACGTTGTGCTCACGACCGGTGGCGCCTCACGGATGCCGATGATCAAGGAGAGTCTGAAGAAGCTGAGTGGCCGAACATTGAATTCATCGCTTTCTCCGGATCAGTCAATCGCACATGGAGCGGCCTACTATGCTGGAATGTTGTTATCTAACGATCAGTATGCAAGAACTGTGTTCAACAGCACGGCTTCGTCTCGACTGGCCAAAGTCAAACAGCACAGCGTCAACGCGAGGGCACTGGGAATTCTGATCCGCGCAGAGAATGGACAACGAGTTCCCCACTATCTGATTGAGGCGAATACTCCCCTGCCCACCGCAAAGACTCATGTCTTCGGAACCGTTGTCGCAGACCAGAACCGTGTTCATGTCAGGATCGTGGAAAGCGGTGCCGGCTCAGACCGACCGCCATCGGTTCTTGGTGACTGCGAGATCAAAGATCTGCCGCGCAACCTCCCTGAGGGAACCGAGATCGAAGTGACGATCAGTTATGACCATCAAGCTCGAGTTCACGTTTCGGCGCGCGAGCCAGTCAGCGGTTGCAAAGCTGAAGTGGAAATCATTCGACAGCAAAACCTCAACGCTCAACTGGAGCAACAACCTGGCCCGGAGAACGATGATGCACTCGACCTGCATTCGATAGCGGGTGATAATCTTCCGGTGGATAACCTGAAGGAAGTTGCAGGCAGAAAGAACATGCCTCGACCATCAGCCACATCTTCTCAGACTCACGAGAAATCCAATCCATCCCAGCGCGGGATTTTGAATTCATCGCAGCCGCCGGAGTTTGATGCGAGAGCCGTTATCTCCGGGGCAAAGCCAGCCGCAGCCTCAAAGAAAGCGGAAGAGAGTACGACCAACAAGAACCCGGGACGAAAGAGTGCGCCGGAGCCATCCCGGTCTACGCAAAAAACAGCGGGACGCCCTGCTCGAAAGACTGATCCGAATGAAGCCGAGTTCTGGGACCTTGTCGACGGCAACGAGTAAACAGGCCTGCATGGTGCAGTGCGTCAGGAGCTTCGTTATCGCAGCAACGCACTGCAACTCGCTTTTGCGTTGATTGAGCATCAGTTATCGCGTTTTTCTCGCACGATTCGGAGCCCTTTGCCGGTCCAGAGATTGTCCATATCGGCATCAGTCCAGATCTCTGGCTCGATTTGTGATGGATCTCCAATCAGATGTCGGCCTTCCGCGGTTTCGAATAGAACAGTCGAATGTTTGACACCGGGTTTCCAGCCATCGATTTCGAAATAGTGTGGATGTTCTGCGTCCACAGCATCACTGAGCTCGCAACACAGCAAGGCCGGGAACTCCGAAACAATTTGGGGCAGCTCGCTGGTCCTGCATTCAAAGAACTCCGCGTGAAATCCCGTGCCGCGGAGTTTCACGGCAAGACCATGATAGAGCCCCAGCCACGTTGTTCCCTGCTTCGTTAAGCACAGCGCCGCCAACTCCGCTTCAGAGGCTTCGATGCCAAGGGAATTGAGGATCGTTGCCGCCGCCGCCGCCGAACAAGTATGAGGGGTGGTTTGCCTGCAAATGCGATATGGCACAAAGATTGAAGGCTCGATCCATACATTCTCGCAGACAGGTGGCGTACCGGGAATGACGTAAACGACCGACCAGATTGCTCCAGAAATCAGTAGCGTCTGGACTGGCAGCCGACGAATGATCGACTGAGTATTGGTTCGCACCCAGAGCACTGCCGCCAATGCCGCGAGAACCAACGGAAACCAATTCGAAAGAATAATGACCGAGGACAACGGTATCCACCGAACGATCCACAACTGTCCCCAGACCAATCGCACATAAACGCCAACCAATATGACCAGGGCCGCTGCGATACCATCCAATAAACGTTCCGGGGCACCCAACAGAATCGCTCGGAAGGAAAAGAATACGGCCATTGACAAAACGGCCAT
>CANHVD010000239.1 GCA_947463775.1 Planctomycetaceae bacterium
GACTTCTGGCGGTTCGCAGGCCGATTTCCATTGAAGCATCCGCCCTGCCCGATTTGGCAGAACGCATGTTGGTTTGTTCAGCCGCGAATCTGCAGGAAGTGGGCTGGGCGCACCATGGGTCAAAGAACAAGACCAAAACTCATCCTGAAGGGATGACAGAAGCCACGATTCTGGCACCCAATTCAGGGTGCGGTCGCAGATTTCGATATGTTTCGTCGGTGGCGGTGCTCTGACCACCGGCTAATTTCTTAAACCGCTTCGCGGTTAATCGCAACAGTCATCACGAAAGACTGAAGACTGAAAACAGCAGCGACAACTTGAATGCGGGCTCACGCATTTGGTCTACGCCGCGCCCTGGATCTTGCTGGTGTCCAGCCGATCAGCGCACAACTGCTTCGAACGTAATCGTTCCGCCGGCGTGACCTTTGAGCGGCTTGTCCAGTTTGAAGGTCAGGATTTCGCTGCCTTCGCCATTGGGTTCGACGGACACTTCGCCGGGGTGCTTTTCGTCAATCTCTGCGGAACCGCTGACGTAGGCCAGACGAGGCGTGAGATTGTCGACGATGCTGACATCGTAAACATCGAAGTCGCCGGTGTTCTGGAAGTTGATCGTAAAGGTAATCGTGTCGCCTGGTCGAGCCTCATCGCGATCCGCCAGTTTTACGATTCGCACGTTGCCCTTGGTTTCTCGCTCATCCTTGACGCCAATCGTCTGCTGCACCTTAAATTTCGCGGAGATCTCAGATGCGTTGGTTGTTGTCGCTGTGATGACCGGGAACTGATCTCGAGTCCAAGTGATCGCATTCTGCATTTGTTCGGCGATCTCGATGCCATCCTTGCGATGGAAGATGCCCGGAGATTTAACGTCACGCCCTTCGTGCCCTTCGTCCACTTTGCGATTTTGACCGGCAATCTCCATACGCTTGTTCTGCATTGGAGGGAGGGCACCCTTCATGCCATCCACACGATCTCGAGTTTCGAGACCAGACAAAGAGGTGTCGTGGACATTCTCCTGCGCGGCGTTTCCCGTCTTCAGGTTGCCGACCGTGATGTTGTCCTTCGCACCAATCGCCTTGTCAACTTTGACGTCGGCCACAAGCCCGGTCACGGTACGGACGGAACCGAAGCGAGGTGCATAAACGGCAACTCGATTGGACGCTGTTGTTCGAAGCTCACCGGTGTGGTCTGCGAACGCGGCCACGGTGTCTTCGGTGTCGAGGCCACTGCGATTGGTATGCATCGCTGCGGACAGATCACGGTCACCACCGTCGAAAACGTATTCATCTGGAAACAGATCGGCCAGCGGGGCCGGGGCAATCGTTTCCATTTGATTTCGTGGGAAGCATTTGTCTCCCGTTTCGAGGCGCGGGTCGGCCTGCGTAAAGATAGGTTCGCCCGGGCGTGATGAATTTGCGTCGTCAGGCTGATAGCTGGCTAGAACGAATTCGCTGTGCTGCGCTGATGGTTTAGCGGCGTTTGATTTCGAGTTGGCGATGGTGGTTCGGCCTAATTCACCAGCCGTCGATGGTTGTTGCTTACCACCAAGACGAACCACACCATCCGGTTGAGCACCAGAGCCGGTGGCTGACATCGTTGCATTCTCGTCCGGATAATGAGCTCGAGCTGGCAAGGGCTGAACACCGGGCTGCTGCTGGAGCATCGGCGGAGTCGTATCGGAATACACGTGATCGGGTTCACGGTGCAGTCCTGAAGAGAGACCACAACCGGGTGCAATGCTGAGGCCGAATCCAAGCAGACTCCAGGCCATGAGACGGCGAGATGACAGAGGGCGTGATTTCATGAGTGTCGTCCTGTTCCTCGTTGCGATCTGTATTCGTCTCAATCGTTGCCGCGAGCGAGACTCTCGACAGCTCGCTTCTTGTCGGAAAGTTTCACGACCCCGGAACCTGCTGGGATTGAGTCGCCTGGGTCAACGGTGCCGCCGGAACCAAAGTACGACAGAGGCATGTTTGGTCCTGAGGGAATTCGACCACCGATGCGAACGATCATCATCGGGCGGCCATACATGCCAGCTTCCTGAAGTGCGTTGTCCGTCGGATCCAGAGTGGGTCGCGGATTTCGTCGCAACGGATCCTTCTGAGCCGCTGAGCGAGGGTTTTCGAGATAGATGACGCGGGTCACCATTCGACCGGACAAAGCTTCTTTAAGATCCGCTTCCGTCAACACGACTGGAATCGGGTAGTTGGCCGCGGAACCGGCTGGTGGATGCAGTCGATCAAGAATCTCAATCGAAGGATAGATTTCTTCGCCCGGGAATTCAGGCATATCAGCAATGCGAAGCCGATAGAAATGGCCTGTGTTCGCGGAGAACTGAGCTGGAGCACTTGTCGTCACGATCGGGACCGGTGTTGCTGAGTAGACCGAAACAGTTCCAGCGGTTGGCAATTCGACTCGAACAGGCTGCAGCCAGAACATATCGTCATGGCGAACTCTGGCCATGATGTCCGCAGTGAAGCCCGGCGGCAGCTTCTCGTTCAGCGGCTCATAGTAGGCTCCGGACTGAGCAAAAGCTGTGGGACCGGTCAGCAGGAATGCGAGAGTGATGATCGCAGTCCGCAGAGATGATTCATGAGCGATAGGCATGATGAATATTTCCGATCGAATGACTCGGAGGGCCGCTAAGTGATTTTCGGCCTGAGCGAGAATTCACGAAGCAAGGGCGATTGAAGCTGATGCTTCGAATCGCCCCTGCGGTCATAGTTCATTCAGGAGATTAGTATCCGCCTGGCGGACAGTAAGCACCCTGACCTTGCGGAGTTGACACATCACCAGGACCGAAGACCGGATGAGTTTCTTTGTACTGGATGTGCTTCACAGGGGCTGGCACGCTGTAGCCAGGACTGTGTTCAACATCGATCAGCATGTGGTCAACAGGTTCAGGCATGTTGTTCTGGCTCAGGTTTCGAATCGTGTGAGACTTCAGACCAGCCGGACCACCCAGAGGCAGGTGAGGAGGACCAGGCAGACCGATCGGAGTTGCCGTCATTGGCATCCCCCAGACTGGTGTTGGACCCATTCCAGAGACTGGAACGTTCTGACCCGGGAAGCCACCACCGGCAGCAATCAGTGCTCCCGGCACACCCTGGACATCTGAAGGGATCAGAGTCACAGGTGACGGTGGCAGGTACTCGCCGTTGTCACCGTCTGCTGAGGAGAAGCTGACCGGAGCAATTGTTCCGTTCGGCTGAACCTGAGCTTCGTCAAACTGCATCCGTTTGTTACCCATTCGCAGGACCACCATGATGGTTCCCATTCGTTCCGCTTGTTCAATGGGGTCGATGCCCGGATCAAGAGTTGTGGACACCAGAGTTTCCACACCCGCGATCGCACGAGCCTGAAACTTCGGATCCGGCAGATAGATGACCTTGGTCACCATGTTGTTGCTGCGGACATGTTCCAGATCTTCGTCGGTGATTTCGACGGGAACAGTGTTGTGAGTCAGATAAGCGATCGTGTTCGGATGAGCTGATCGCACTTCCAGCGTCGGGAAGAGGTCTTCTCCAGCCCAGCCTTCGCCGGAAATGTTGGAGTAAACCAGCTGATAGATGGCTCCCTGCGGGAAGTCCGCTCGTCCCGGGACCACCTGCTGATTGCGGGCGATCACGTTTCCGGACAACCAGCCCACAGACATGTCATGGCCAATAAACTTGACCTGAGTCGACATCTGAGGCATTCCCATCCCAGGCCCCATGCCCATGCCGCCTGGCTGAGCCAGGACTCCCATGACGCCGGGACCCGGACCGTCGACCATTGGGCCCGGATGCTGCATCATGGCAGCCGGAGGTGCGACGTACTCGTTTGATTTCAGGACACTCTGGCCGTCTACTCCGGCACAGCCCATGCAGACGACCACAAGGGCGCCCAGGGCCAGAAAGTAATATCTCATCGCTACCCCTTCCTTGAGATGCTGAGTTGACCTAACAGCAACTCGCGTGTTCGATCCAACAGCAACCCGCAGATGACCGTACCTTCAACTGCAAAACTGACTGTGCCCGACCGTTTCCAGTTTGCCGTCGACCCCGATGAGGGCGCCTCGGTACACTGTGATCAGCAGCCTCGAAACGCTCGAGACTGCTTCGAATCGCCGGTAATTCCGCTGGTTCGATTGACGCGGCACACTAAAGTTCCGCACCATGTGAACTAAGACGGTTGAATTCACCTGCGATCCGTCGGTCCTTCTCTCCTCTTTTTCGGGTCTGCAGAACTCGAATCTTTGGCAAATCCATCAAAATCAGCACATGAATTACAAACCTCAAACCTTTCCACACTTCTCAGCCCTGACCGTGATGGCTGGGTTCCTGCTGAGCATTGGGGGCTTGACGCTGGCAAAGTCGGCAGTTTTTGCTGATGAGTCTCCGGCCGCGGTAACTCCGGCAGCAACAGATTCGCAACCACCTGCCGAAACGCCAGCTCCGGCCAAAGCTGCCGCCCCGGATCCGAATCTTCCTGCAGCAGATGAGATTCTGACGCAGCTTCGGACCAAGCTTGAGGGACTGGATTCATTGCGATGCGAGCTGCATCAGACGTCTCTGATTTCCGGCATGAAGCTTACGGCTCGCGGAAAGTATCTGGAGGCATCAGGAAACCGTGTGAACCTCGAGTTCATGATCTTTCCGATGGTGGCGGAAAAGGCCGACGATGCGAAGCAGCTTGCTCTCGATGCCGAGGCTGCGCCGGTTGATGAAACTCAGAATCGCGGAATCCTGAATCAGGTCAGCGACGGCAGTGTGCTGTCCACGCTCTGGAAGAACGGAGATATGCAGCGAGTCTCACGTCGCGATATCACAAGTATTCTCGCTGCGGCCGAAGCGACAAAAGCATACGACGTCAAGAATGCGGCGATGGATCTGGGCGTCGGCGGACTGCGTGGTCTTGTTTCACGATTGCAGACCACCATGGAGTTCGCTCCGGTGAAGTCCATTACTGTTGGTGAGCGAAAAGTCTATGAGGTGACTGGTCGCTGGAGTGAACGAATTCGTAAAGAGGTCTTCAAGGTTCCTGAAGGTTCGGTTGTCGATCCTCGTCCACATGTTCCGGAGTACACGCGGGTCTATGTTGATGCAGAGACAATGCTGCCACGGCGCATTCAGTTTCTAAAACGCAGTATGGATCCAACGGCGAAGATGGTTCGTCCCTTGATTACGCTCGATTTCAGAAACCTTGTGATCAATGAACCTGTTGACGATCAGGCATTTGTGTTCAAGACGCCCGAAAAGGCCGTAGAAGTCGATGAAACAGAGAACGTGATTCAAATGATTCAGCAAAGCCTGAAGCCAGCATCTGCGGATGGCGCAACTCCGGCTGCGGCGGGAACACCGGGGACTCCCGCGACGCCGACAGCGCCTGCGGAACCCGGCAAATAAGGGATTGCCAAAGATGAAGCCCGCTCTCTCTCATCTGGAGTTCAGCCGAAGCTCGTTGCTGACGGGCGGGGTCGGGTCGTTGTTGATTCACCTCAGCATTCTGCTGATTGCCAGTTTGTCGTTGCGAGGATGCCAGACGGTTGGCTCAGGTGCACCAGGAGGCGAAGTCTTTCGTGAAATTGGACTGGTTGTTTCCGAAGGCGTTGATGGGGGTTCTGCCGAAGAGGGAATGGCGCCCGGTGCTGGTGACGATAACCATGATCAGATCTCCCAGGATCCATCAACACAGCAGACCAACCAGAATACGCCCGCCGACGGCCAGGCACCAACACAGGAGCGGCTTCCTTCCGAAGTGCCCGAAGTCGCAAACCTGTTAACCTCGTCTGAAGAGACTTCCGAAGGCGAAGGAGATAGTTCGGCGAAGTTTCCGGCCCTGATCGGACCGGGGCAGCCGATTGGAGGAACCAAGCGGTCGGCTCAGGGAGGCGGAAGTCAGATGATTGAGCCTGCAGAAGCGGGCGGCGCATCGAAACTTGGCGGAGTTGGCGGGCCCGGCGATACCACATTCATGGATGTCTCTGCAATTGGCAAGACATTCGTCTATGTGATTGATACCAGCAGCAGTATGTCGGGCGGTCGATTGAAGCTTGCTCAAAGTCAGCTAAAGAAGAGTCTGCGTCTACTGCAGCCTAATCAGCAATTCGGCGTCATCTTTTACAATGAGTATCGCACACCGCTGATGTTGCCTCGCCAAGGGGATCGAGTGATGCATTATGCGACCGAATTCAACAAACTGGCGGCTTCACACAGTATCGATCGCGTCCGCTCGGACGCCGGAACTGAGCACAAATCTGCACTTCTGGAAGCGCTGCGATTGAAGCCGGATGTGATCTATTTTTTGACGGACGGTGATGAGCCAGAATTGTCTCCGGCCGATCTTCGCGAGATTGCCAAACAAACCGGGAAGACAACGATTCATGTCATCAAATTTGGCGACAGCGCGGTAGAGTCGCGGCAAATGACCTGGCTTGAAAAACTTGCGGCACAGTCCTACGGTGAGTATCGACCGATCAAGGCCGAGTAATCTTCCCTCGGTCGTCTATCGTCGGTCTATGATGGATTCATTACTGCGGACGTAGTAATCGATAGTCTTCTGCACGCCTTCCAGCAAAGTCGTTGTCTGCCAGTCGGAGAACAGCTCAGTAATATAGTATGGATTGGGCGGGATATTGGCCGGGATTTCCGGGCCAGCGATCGTGATGTGTGATGAAGCCCCCGGGACGCATTGCAGGATCGCCGCGCGGAATTCTTCGGTGGTTGCAATCTCCCCCGGAAGGTCGGCGACCGTCGCGCCTGGAGGACATTCTGTGGCAGCTCGCACAAAGGCTCTTGCAACGTCTTCAACGTAGTCGTAACCAACACGCCCTGTGTAGCCGATGGCGTAGTTCTCCTGCAGCGCGGCAGCTCGACAGGCCAAAGACGGGCCCGCCGTCAAACCCACTTCGCGCTCCGGACCAAAGACAACGTGCGGACGAATGGCGACCGAGGCGATCTGAAAATGACGCCAGTACTGTTCGGCAATCATGTCGACCGCTTGTTTGAAAGCTCCGTAAAACGAAGGCGGTCGGTTCGGGTTGTCGTCATCCCGACCGGATTCCGGTCCATAGACAGCAAACGAACTGGCATAAGACAACGATTTGATGCGGCCAGACCGGCGAGCCGCTTCGAATACGGCGGTGCTGCCAAGTACATTGACCTGGCAGCCCAGAAATGGATCCTGCTGACACGCCGGCGTCAGCAACGCGGCCAAATGAATTAGATGTGTGACCTGATGTTTTTCAATCACGGAATGCAGCGCCGCACAGTCCATCAGCGAAGCGTCGGCAGAGATCACTTCGGAGGATCGACTCCCCAGAACTCGCCCCCAGCGTTCAGGAGCTTTCTGGCTATCAACCACGACAGCTCGAGCACCCCGTTCCAAAAGTTCGCGGAGTACCCAGGTTCCGATGAATCCGGAACCGCCGGTGATAAGAAAGCAATCAGACATCGACAGCCAATCGAATGTGGGGGGAGACTTGAAGCAGCAGGGACGAATCCTGGATAGTCAACAGTCGATAGTACAGGATCAGGTTTTGCGGCAATGCCACATCACCCGGGTTCTTCAGGACTTACGCTCGGTCGGAGTAATGCCTAGTTCCACAACTTGCCCGCCGGATCCACAGCCGCCAGGTTCTGCGCAACAACTTTGCCCAGAAGCGTTTCCTGTGACGGACAGTTTTGGCTCTGCCTGTGTAATGTAAGGAGCGGCCGTTTTTGAATGATCTCGACCGTTGTAAACACCGAAGTCGTTGAACAAAAATCGCTTGGCGATTCGATAGTACCAGTTCTTTTCCGGGATCTCGTGGCCGGGATGATACTGCGATGTTCGCGGGATCATCGACTTCAGTTCCTGCATCGCGGTGCCTCGAGCCGTGGAGTCCTTCGCTCCATGTTTTTCCACAAGCTGAGCCAGCAGTTCCGGACGTTCCAGTACGATGCAGCCGCGAGTTGTCTGTTGAGCTAGCTCACGGAAGTCTGCGAGATATTCAGACTGCGTGAATTTGTCGAAGATGTGCCTGTCGTCTTTCTCGTGATGAATCGACTCTTTGGAGAACTGCACGATCGGACACGGTTCAATATCGCC
>CANHVD010000240.1 GCA_947463775.1 Planctomycetaceae bacterium
CGAGATATGCTTTTCTGCCGCTCTCTTTTGAAACTGCGGAGTGAGCTTCATCAACAATTCAAGGAGATTAAACTCACTGTTGTCCAGAATCAGTTTTCCCGCTTCGACACGTGAGCAATCCAGAATATCACTGATCAGAGACAGAAGCTGTTCGGCCGAATCATGACTGGAGTCCAGCCACTCACGGCACTGAACCGAAATCGGCGTATTCCGAACCAGTTCCAAAGAGCCCAGAATGTTATGCAATGGCGTTCTCATTTCGTGGCTCACGACAGCAAGGAACTCAGACTTGGCCTTATTCGATTTTTCCGCGATTTCACGGGCTTTGATAAGCTCGGCTTCGCCCTTCAGTTGCTCCGTGATGTCCCGTGCGACACCGCAGAAGATACCTCCGGAGGTGTTTGCTTTTGATAAGTGCCAGGAAAGCCAGCGTTCCTGTCCATCGTTGCGAGTCATTCGAGTTCGCACTCGGATGAACGACGACGGCAGTTCTGCCTCGGCGATCTGCGTAAGAAATAGTTTGCGATCATCCGGATGCAGAAAATCGGCGATGCAACGATCGTAGAGTTCATCATTGGACAGGCCGAGGAACTGCTGGAATGAGGTGCTGACCAGACGCAGATGGCCTTCCCTGCTGGCCACACAGAGCATATCGATTGAATTTCGGAAGAACTGATCCTGCTCCACCTGCAACCGACGGCGTTCGGTCGCATCCTGAACTACAGAAACAGCTCCCCACTGAATTCCGTTGAGATCTTTCAGGGGGTAAGAAGAGACAACATACCAACCGGTTTTTCCTCCGGGGATGGGCGTCAGTTCTGTTTCTATCGAGACGGGAGGCGCACCACTCAGAACCGCCGCACAGGGCGGCTGAGGATCCGGGGTGGCCGTTCCACAATACAGAAGCCGATAGTCTTGTCCGCGGATATCGCCGTACGTTCCGGAGAACAGTTGCTCCATGGTACGGTTTGCACGAAGAATCTTGCCGTTCATATCCAGGATGCTGATATTGTCCGGCAAGGCATTGAAACACTGTTCCCATTCCATTCGGGACGCATGAAGTTCCTGCCGAAGACTGTGCTCATTGGTGAGGTCACGAATAAACCCGATGAACAGGGTCACTGAGGCGTTCTGAATTCTGGAGACCGAGACTCTGACTGGAAATTCACTGCCATCACTGCGAACAGCCAGGGACTCCACTGAGAAGTCATTCTTGCGAGCTCGAGACTCGTCTTTTGGAAATGGCCGAAACGCCCGAATGAAGTCCTGGCGTAATCGAAGTGCTACGATCGCATCGCCCATGGGGACGCCGATGACATCCTGGCGAGCGTAGCCGAACATCTTTTCCGCAGCTTTATTGAACTCGATAATGGCCCCGTCGAAATTTGCAATGATCACCGCGTCATTTGATGCGTTCATGATCGCAAAGTATGCCAATTGCGAAATCGAGGCGGTTTCCGCTACAAGTTCTTTAGTCGGGTCAGGCAATGAATTGGGCATAGTCTTGCAGCGTAGTCGAGGAAGCGTGGGAAGCCATCAGCGGAGAGTAGGTACAGCAGGATGCGCGGCAATGTTGAGAAACGAGAAATGCAGTATAGGGGGCGGGAGGTTCCTACCTTTAGACTTCAGGTTCAAGAGAAGTAGCATCAAAAAAACACAGATCCAGATCAGGAGGGCTTTCCCTATTTTTTCGAAGTGCTACTGGTCCCACTCCAGAGAAATCCTCTTCGCAACTTGTCAGCCTGAAGAGGTCAATCCAGAGCACATCTCGTATTAAATATATACCCCATGATTTTTTGAACGAGCGTAGACTTATCGCTCTTTCGGACATTCCCACTAAGTGGTCCGCAGTTGCCCGCGTGAGGCACTTCGTTATCTGTTGAGAATGCCTCGAAACAGCCCATCGGTGCAGAAGAGCCACGCAAAAGTGTGACTTGATTCTGATTGTCAACACGGCCCTTAAGGACAAAACCAGCGAGTCAACAATTCCGATGCAGAGGCTGTTCAGGATCTTCATTCCTGAGAATGTGAAGATCCCGTGTGCTCGTCCACAAAGACACGCTGAGCATTCAATCCAGAGCCGTGCGTTGTGCCGATTCAGCGCAAGGCCCAGGATCTTCCGTTATCTCGCCACGTTCGTCAGGAAACTTGAGTAGGAATCTTCCTACTAATGCTTATCGCTGTGCTGGTTTTCTCGCTGTTGCCCCGCGTAAAGGTAACTGCCCGGTCCCTTTCACGTGACGTAGTTTTCTCAGTTGAGCCAGGATCTCTTCGCTCTCCTGAAACTCACCAAGCTCTGCGGCCAGGTTGGATGCAAACAGCAACAAATCTTCCCGCTCAGCACCGGGCATCGCGATGGCTTTCCGGATCAGCGTCAACGCCGTCGATTTGTTTCCTGCCCTCAGATGCAGATAGGCAAGTTGCTCCGTCTCTCTGACTGGGAAATCGGAGTCACCAAGAGCTTTTTTGCCCGCCAGAGCCAATGTTTTCCTGCTCCATTCAGGAATTGTCCGGGTTTCATTCAGTGCCAGTAACAGCCAGTATCGTTCAGACTCCGGAAGCTGGTTTGCTTCGATCAGCATGCGATAGTTTTCCAGTGCTCCGGCCATGTCGCCGGAGAGAACCTGCTGTTGTGCTAATGCAGATCGCAGCGTGTCATCGGCTTCTCCAAGATCAACCAGTTTCTGATAATACTCAGCCGCAGCCTTGTTATCGCCTCGAACCTGCTCGATCACTGCAAGTCGTTCGAGTAACTGTCGATCGCCCTGTGCTCTCTGGACCGGATCTCCCGCCATCGACTCAGCAAGGGCCTTTGCTTCCGCAAGCTTGTTGTCCGCAATCATCACGTCAATCACCAGAATCCGTTGTTCGGCAGTCAGAGTGGCGGAATCCGGCAGGTGCTGCAGAGCTTCTCGAACTCGCCCCTGCTGAAGCAGCAGGCCCGAATATTCGCACAGGATTTCAGGTTTGCACGAGTATTCTCGAACCAGATCTTCAAAGTATTTTACTCCGCGTTCGGTATCTCCTGAATTCGCAGCACAGCGTGCCGCAGCCAGAAGAAGTTCCTCTCGTGGGATGGTCGGCAGCGTCGATTCGCCGAGACCTTTATCGGCCTGCTGAGATGGACCCTGCTCAACGCTGTTCTGGTCTTCCTTCAACAACGATTCATAAGACCTCAGTGCCAACTGAAACTGCTTTGTGTCCGCCAATGCGTTCGCCAGACGCAGTTGTTGTGCTCCGGAGAGATGTTCGGTCTGACCTCCGACACTCAACCACTTCACCACATCGTCTGCTCGTTTCTGTTTTAACATGACGTCACAAGCCAGCAACTGACGCTTCTCACTCAGCAGCTCGGACCGCATACGATCAAGCAACTGGACGGCACGTTTTGTCAGCTCAGAAGGCGGCTGAGTATGCCCCAGCATCGCCGCCAGGATCGCTTCTTCCAGTTGCTCGCCGTCCGGCATTGGCAGCTGGTCTGGTAGAGTCAGCAGAATGCTGGTCGCCTCGTCAAACTGTTGATTCCAAACCAGCCCGCGAGCCAGCAGCAATTGAACCTGCTGCCGCTCCGACTCCTCTGAAATCTTCGGTAGCAGATCACGCAGGACGCGAACTCCATCAGCGAACCGTGTCGTAGCAAACATCGCCTGTGCTTCGGCGACACCGACTTCGACCAGCATCGTTTCATAGGCCTTGACCTTCGGCAGAAACTGGAGCAGTTCTTCCCATGCATTATTGGCAGAAAGGACGCTGATCATCATCCGAGCTGATTCTTCTGTTGATGCTGCATCCGCGACACCACGCATCACACTCAACGCTTTTGCTGCTTCACCTGCCGTCAGAAGCACACCGGCTGTTTCGTTGGCCAGAGAATTATCCCCCGGCTTCCGCGCCAGGACGCTCGTCAGGATCTCACCAGCTTCAGCATAGCGCTGCAGTCCCACAAGGCTTCGAGCTCTCAACAGGACAACGTCATCCGCTCCGGCCGTCGGCGCCATGTTACGACGTTCGAGATCATCCAGAACGCTGATGGCCTGTGCGTATTCTTTGGCCTGAAACTGTGCTCCCGCCAATTCACGCAGCAGATCCGCGTTGGCACTGATCTGTGCCTGATTCTGCTGCAGAAAGCTGATAAGCAACTCGGGGGAAGTTTCACGATGAACACTGCATAGCGTCCAAATCAATCGCTCGGAGGCTGCTTTTTCCTCCAACGCGTGGACCATCAGTCCGTTCTTCAGCTGCAGATCGGCATCAGTTACATCCGGGATGAGTGTCTTAACGTCCGGGCGAGTGAGAAGTTCGAGTGCCACGGTCATTCGAAACTGACTGCGATATTTGGTGTCGTCACATTTACGACACAACGCGAGTGCCTCTGCATATTGACCGCTTTGCAGAAAAGCATCCGCAAGGCGTTCTTCAGCATCGGCAGTGAGAGGTTCGAGTTTCGCAGCCTTGCTCCAAACTCCGGCGGCTTTGGAGAAACAGGCCGACCAATAGTAGCAGTCACCGGCAAACAGCAGTGCGTCGGAGGAGTCGCCGCCTTCGCGAACGATCTCATCACAGAGTGCCTCTGTCAGCTTTCGATCATTGTCCGCCAGTGCAACAAGAGCACGAATCCGCAGACCGCCCCGCTCAGTGCTGGTCTGTTCGAACCGAGTCAGGAAGTGCTTTGCCAGTTCAGTTTGTTGCGAGGCGAGGCTGTGTCCGACGCATTCCTCGAATTCTTCGGGT
Organism: Planctomycetaceae bacterium; assembly: GCA_947463775.1. Taxonomy (GTDB): domain Bacteria; phylum Planctomycetota; class Planctomycetia; order Planctomycetales; family Planctomycetaceae; genus SXXK01. Next base: position 4,732 of record CANHVD010000240.1, read on the forward strand.
GTGAGAGTATCCCGCAGGCTCAGTTCGCGCAGATACTCAGCGGCCTGAGCTGATCTCGAACTCTCACCGGCACATCGGATCGCCTGAAGCAACAGTTGTGCTCCTGCTTTATCCGGATGAGCGATACTTGTGAGGCAGAAGTCAAGAGCTGCATCTGGTCCGGCGGATTCGCGGATCGCGTCAACGGCCGCCAGCATCAATCCCTCGTTCTCAGGAGCAAGTCGAACCGCCACATTGGCGACAATCGCTCGATCACTTGCTGCCCCGTGTTTCTCCAGAACTTTCAGCAGCAGGCTCAGGTCACCGATCCGAGTGATCTGCCCAGCGCGCGCCTCTTCAACCATTGAAGAAACTACAGTCTTCTGAGACTCTGAAAGCTCTGAGGCAAATGACAGCCGGGTCAGAGAGACCTGTCGTTCATGAACGAACCAGAATACCAGGACTCCAAGCAATAGAATTGGGCTGACCGATCGGAGTGTCGCCAGTGCCGGGGTGCGGATACGTCGCCGTTGACCGCGCGGAGTTAACCGGACCGCTGATGCCAGCTTCGGAGTTGCAGTAAACTCCCTCAGCGACATCAGGATGCCTCGACCCTGCTCCTCAAATTTTTCCGTCTTCAGAATTCGGGTGCATTGTGTCTCACTTTGAGAAGACTGGGCACTCAGGTAACCGTTGCCTCGAACTTTCCCGAGCGGTGTAAAGACTTCAAAATCGAGAAGCTCTTCACCTGCATCGGGAACATTGCCAGTGAGCAGAAGTTTCGATTTCTCGAAGTCTGTCACAGCGCAGTACCAGAGTTGCTCATGACCGGACTCATTCCTGCTGACCAACGTGATTGGCAGGTGCATGGAGGAGTATTTGTGCGATCTGCTGCCGGCGAATCGAAGGTTCTTGTAGTTCGACTCAACCACGTGCTCAACACCCATTTCCCACAGAGCATTAACCGTGTCCGGATCCAGGGAATGGAACTTTAAGCCAATATAGTACGCCTTTGCGGTACCTGCTCGACCAGCGGCGATGTTGGCCGCAGGGCGTTGCCAGATGACGCTGGCTTCGGTCGTCACTCGTTTGTCATGAGCATGGAGATCCAGTCGAACAATCTGATCAATCGTCAATTCTTCATAACACAGGACTCGAACCCCGATCTCATTCATGTCATAGCACATGCCATGAACTTCGGGCGCTTCGTTCTGAGCGGACTCGGGTGTGATTACGGCATGGACCGTGCCCTGCTGATGGCGATACGAGAACCTTCGGTCGGTTCCGCACAAGGCTCTCTTGACGACAACCCATGCAAGACTACTTTGAATGGCGATCAGGGCAGAACCAATGGCCAGACCCAGATAGTTCTGGTCGACTCCGCAGATCAAACGTCCCGCGGCCCAGACAATCGACGCCACTCCCAACGCGATCAAAGTCAACTGCGGCACGACATGGCTTAGTACACTGGAAGTCTGACGCCCTCTTTTTTTGGTCACCACAAAGCGGGAGTTGGTTCGTGTGAGAGCTCGGTACACGGCGCGATTCTGAACCCAGAATGTCGCCATTGCGGCCAGCTCATTGCCGATGATCATGAAGCTCCCCATGCCGGTCGCCTTCAGAGTGACCCATGAGCAGACAAGATGAGCGAGGAGCAGCACGAAGTAAGTTTCGGAGATCTTTCCGACAGGCGAGATGCCTGTGAACAGCATGATGATCGGTGTCAGGTAAAGAGCAAGTTTTCCAATGCCCGACGACCAGCCCAGCATACTGCCGATATAGTGGATGCGTTGATCCAGTGTCAGACCAGGCATGGTCAACGGGTTGTCGTGCCGGATGATGGAGAGATTTCCTTCACCCCATCGCAGACGCTGTGACTGATACGCTGTCACTTCGGAAGCCGCCTGAGCCGCAATTAGACGTTCATGCACGAAGACAGATTTCCAACCGCGTGAATGCATTCGAAGACCGGTATGCATGTCTTCGGTAATTGTTTCTGTGGCGATCAAACCCACGTCTTCCAGAGCCTTGCGACGCATGATCGCTGCACTGCCGCAGAAGACAACCGAATTGGCATTTGACTTTCCGAGCTGAATACATCGATAGAACAGGTCTCCCTCTTCCCAGTAGAGGTTCTTCTCTGGCTTGTAAAGACTTGAGAAACTGTCCAGGTTGTAAAAAGCGTGAGGCGTCTGCACCCAGCCGACTCGCTCGTCGGCGAAATAGCCGATCGTGCGACTGATAAAGTGAGGACGGGCGACGTGGTCGGAGTCAAAAATGACAACAAACTCGCCGTCGGTCATCTCCAGTGCGTTGTTGATGTTCCCGGCTTTCGCGTGCAGATTGTCCTTTCGGGCAATGTAGTGCACACCCATTTCTTCACACAGAACTCGCACGTCTGGTCGATTGCCGTCATCAAGCACGTAGATCTTGCAGGGATAATCAAACGCCAGATAGGACTGAATACTTCCGCGCAGCAGATGGACGTCCTCATTATAGGTCGGCAGAAATACGTCGACCGTGCGTCCGGCAAAGACCGGCACCAGCGGGGCTGGCGTGGTGTCTCGGATCTGCCAGTAGTACAGCAGCATCAGAAAGACACCATGGCATTCGGCCAGCAGTACGATCACAGAGAAGCATTGTGCTGCGACAGACTCTGCATTCAGTGTGTAGATGGCCCGGAAGCCAAGGTACGTCACACTGCAGAGCGTGCTCAGAAGCAGAAGTAATGTTTTGAGCCAATACATGTGCAGCCTTCTCAAGCGGGCCGAAGAAATTACCGGGAGTTCAGTTTTTGAACAGACTGATGCAAATAAAAAGAACCCCTTACTTCAATCAATGTAATCCTGGTTCATGACTTGCAGACTACGACTGCTTTTCACAAATAACTCAACGTTGTCGCGCGAGACAAAACGCCACAGGCAGAGATGTCATTTCCTTCGGAGCATTCCGAATGTAAAAAATGACAGTTCTTTTTTCAGTCATTACTGAGCCGTGATCTTCAGTGCATGTAATACCGCACAACGGTCTTCACGAACTCATCAACTGTAGCTCGAATTGCGATGGAGTACTTGCCGAACTGGGGCGCGGAAACCCCGCTACGCAAGGGGTCTTTATGACAGACGGAGCAGCTGCTGTTGGGGCGTCGACGTTAGTGTGGTCGCATGGCTGCGAGTGGCGGTTCGATGACGGCCTCAGTCCAATGCAGGATCGTTTGGCAAAGGGCCCTGCGCGAATGCGGATGGCTCTGAAGTGCGGAGCGAGATCTCACACATCAAGGCGCGGAGAAGATCCGAAGTGGCTCGACCAGAC
>CANHVD010000241.1 GCA_947463775.1 Planctomycetaceae bacterium
ATTCCTCCAGAAGACACCTCGGAACAGAAACACTCGCAGAGCCCTGCTGAGTCTGTTTGACGGAATTCTGATCGGCCCGGATCAGGAAACCACTGCGATCGTACTCCAGCTTTATGCAGGCGATTCGGAGAACATGGCACGAGTCGACACGATCCGTGCTATTCGAGCAGTCGCCCAGGAGTTTGATGCAAAGACCTCGGTGGCAGGGGAAGCCGTTCAGATTCAGGACATGTTTGATCTGGTTGAACGAGACGGCAATCTTCTGTACCTCGCCTCGCTGGGTGTTTTGTCTGCCATGTTGATGATTATCTTCCGCAGTATTCGCTGGGTGCTTGTGTCCGTCGGAATTGTGATTACCTCCGTCGTTTGCACTCGTGCGATACTTGTTCTGGCTGGTGCTCAATTAAGCATGGTCAGTTCTATGCTGAACTCGCTGGTCACCATCATCTCCATCAGTACCACGGTACATATCATCGTTTACTATCGTGAACTGCGAGGCACCCTGAACGCACGCGACGCCGCCGTGCAGACACTGAGAGAACTCTGGCATCCGGTGTTGTGGACCGTCGTCACAATTGCCGTTGGCTTTGCCGCGTTGCTGGTTTCGGAAATCGTGCCCGTCCGCAGTTTTGCGATCATGATGACTCTGGCGACGCTGCTCGTCATTGTGGTCACATTGGCCGTATTGCCAGCGGCCTTTGCTTCAGGCAGCAACGTTCCGATCCCGGGGCGTGTGCGTTTGGAAGATCAATTGGACGCGGTCCTGAATCGCATGGCTCATCTGATTGACCGACATCCGGTGGGAACAACTGTTGTTTGCCTTGCGCTGACAGCCATCACCGCTCCGGGTCTCTGGATGATGCAGGTCGAAACAGACTTCAGCAAGAACTTTCGTGAGTCATCTCCGATCGTGCAGTCCCTGCGATTTGTGGAGTCCAATCTTGGTCCCGCTGGAACGTGGGACGTCGCGTTTGATGTTCCTGATCCACTGACCAGTGAGTTTCTGGATCAGACCAAAGAGCTTACGAATGTGCTGAAAGACTTATCAACGGAAGATTGCCAACTGGATGTTCTGTCACTGAACGACGCGATTGACGTGCCCCCTCGGCTCGGGAACGCCAGCGCGAGACTTCAGAAGATCGATCAACGGCAGCATGATTTGGTGCAGAGCTTTTACAATCCCGAGCGACGGCGGATGCGAATCGTTCTGCGATCTCCGGAACAACAATCCACTGAAGCCAAGCTGGCTCAAATTCAAAGAGTCCGAGATGCCATTGCGGCCCATTTTGAACGCACTCATGCTGCCGCAGGCGAGGCGACAACGCAGGCGGAACCGCCGGTCGCGTCGGGACTTTTCGTTCTGATGGCTCGCATTATTGATAGCCTGCTGGAAGATCAGTGGAAGAGTTTTCTTTGGGCCTGCTTTGGAACATTTGTCTGCATGGCGATTGCCTTTCGCAGCCTCCGCATCGGATTAATCTCACTGGTTCCGAACGTGTTTCCAATCGCTCTGGTCACGGGTTCGATGGGGTTGCTGAATGTCCCCGTCAACATTGGCACCGCGATGATCGCCAGCGTCTCGATGGGCTTTACCTGTTCGGTGCACTACATCGAGGTCTTCCAGAATGCGTTACCGAAAGTCGGGCTGTCGCAAGCCCTGATGATTGCTCAATCCAGCGTCGGCAAGGCCGTCGTCCTGGCTCACTTCGCCCTGGTGGCTGGATTCATGGTGTTGACCGCCTCCGAGTTTATTCCGCTGGTGTACTTCGGTGCGTTGTTGAGTTTATCAATGATCGGTGGCCTGATCAGTGATCTTGTCTTGCTGCCGCTGCTGCTACGGTGGACAACTCCGGCCCGTGACGAAATGAAGCTGGAGATCTCTGAAGTATAAAAACGCAAACACCCCCGTCGCGCGTGAGTTCGACGGGGGTGTTTGCAGAACGATGGCGGAGAACCATCAAGACATCAGCGTGTATTTGATCGCGGCAGCAGAGACGCCGCGGCATTGAATCTTAGTAACCGCCTCCGGTAATTTCCGGAGTGCCCTGACTGCTGGTCAGATAATAGTCATTTCGGTCCGGACTGTTGGAATAGTGATTGTTATAGGTCTGATCACACGCCTGAGCGACGTCATTGAGTTCGTGTGTTACCGCTGAAGAAAGTGACGCCAGGCCAACGATTGAACCCAGCACCAGGATCGTGCCCACCAGAACGATCTCAGAGGAGATGATCATCCCGTTCTGGTCTTCGATAAGCTTCTTCAGTAATTGACGCATGAGCCAGGCTCCCACGGCGCGACAGGCCAGTGAACAATTGGGGGGATTCATCCGTGTCGAAAGCGATGTTTCGTTTTGTCAACTTTACCCCATAAACGACATCAGGCGCAAAATCGGCGCGGTTCGGGAGCGATTCCGCAGTGCCAAAATCCGGTTAGTCCGGTTGTGACACAGGTGTCATCTGAATTCCTTTGTGGCCATGTGGTGCGATACCATTTTTACTGAACGTCGGTATGCCAAACCTCAACAGGAGTACACGCCCTACGTCGGGAGTGACTCCGGCAACGAAGTCCTGATGGCTGCGGTTCTCTTTGCATCTCAAGTAATACTCGGTCCCCGCAGCTGAACTTCATGCTCTGAATAAGTGTCAACGTCTTCATCTTCTGACCAGACCGCGACTCAGATTAAAACTCGTAATGTTCACTGTCAGAGCCTGCGTCTAGGTTGGCGCAGATCGCGTGAGACACTTTGGAAACTTCAGGTTAAGCATGGCCGCAGCAGAGATGATCACAATTGACGGATCAAAGGGCGAAGGCGGTGGTCAGATACTTCGAACGTCTATCGGGTTGTCGGCAGTCTCCGGCAAAGCGATCCGAATTGAACGAATCCGGGCAGGACGCGAGAAGCCCGGCCTGATGCGACAACATCTGACGGCGATGAAAGCGGCCGCCGAAATTTGTGATGCGGAAATGATCGGTGCCGAACTGCAATCTCAAACGCTGCAGTTTCAACCCGGTCCAGTGCGTCCCGGGTCTTATGAGTTTCGAGTCGGTACTGCCGGAAGTGCGACGCTGGTTCTCCAGACTGTTCTGCCGGCGTTGATTCAGGCCGAGGCACCCTCAGAAATTATTATCGAAGGAGGAACTCACAATCAGTGGGCTCCACCATTTGATTATCTCCAGCGAGTCTTTCTGCCGCTGCTAAATCGTATGGGGCCGACCGTTGAAGCAAAGCTCGAGCGTTACGGATTCTTTCCTGCCGGAGGCGGGCGGATTCATGTGACGATTCAACCAGCCAAAATGCTGACGGGGTTCGCACTTCTGGAACGCGGAGCAGTGGTCTCGAAGTCAGCCAGAATTCTGATCAGCAATTTGCCGCTGAACATTGCCGAGCGAGAAGCGGAACGGTTGGCTCGTCGCCTCAACCTGCAGCCGGAAGAAGTCAAAATCGATCCTGTGACCGCGCATGGACCCGGGAATCTTGTGTTCGCGGAATTTGCTTACGAGCATGTCACGGAGTTGGCGACGGGCTTTGGTCGAGTCGGCACTTCGGCCGAACATGTGGCGGAAGAGACGGTTCAGGAGATTCGCGAATACCTGAAGTCACCTGCTCCGGTGGGAGAATATCTGGCCGACCAGATTCTGCTGCCACTTGCGATGAGCGCTGCTCAGCCACACACGGTGCGGACAAAGCGAGGCGGTTCTTTTCGAGCCCACAAGTTGTCACGTCACACGACAACTCATATCGACATTCTGAGAATGCTGTTGCCTGTGCAGATTGAGGTGAGCGAGATGGAGTCTGACCGAGTTGTGACGGTGTCGCCCGTCGATGCCGTTTGAAGAATGGAGGAACATGGAAAACGGGAATTGCAGGAAGGCACGGGTTTGAACCGCTGATGAACACTAATAAACGCTAATAGAAGCAAAAGGCCGAGAAATAATGCCGCAATCCGTGGTGGACCTTTAAGCCATCACTGTTCGCTGAGGTCTTCGGGGTGAGCAGCGGCGAGACCTCTGCAACCATTAGCGTCGATTAGCGTTTATTAGTGGTCTCCAGAACTATTCGCTTCCGAGCACACTTCACGTCCCGTAGAAGCATTCTTTATTGTTTGTCGAGTGAAACTATGGGTGAGTTTTCCTGTGAAAACCAAAGCTCACCAGAAAGCCTCGCTTAGCATCCTGTCGCAGTCAGGTTAAGCTCCGTCGCTGGAAAACTTCGTACTCGCATCGAGGTCATTAAGCGATGAACGTCACCACAAGACGCAGCCTGAATCGAACTCTGATCGTCACCGCGATAATGCTGCTCGCGGATTATCGCGAAGCCTTAGCCCAGAAATCGCCGGGACTGGGGTATGTTTTTCCTCCTGCCTTGAAAGCCGGAGAAGTCCACGAGGTCGCTCTGGGCGGTTACGATTTCACCGTCGACATGCAGTGGTTTGTCCTTGATGAGCGAATCACGTTGCAGACGGATGGAATTCCGGGCGTCTACCATGTGCCTCCTCCACCGTATTGGTTTGGTCCCAGAAGCGGCCTGCCGGCCATGCCGATTCCCAGAGAAGTCCGCGGGCTGATTAACATTCCGGCGGAGACTCCCGATGGACTGATTCGCTGGCAAGTAGCGAATGCCAATGGTTCGTCGGAGACTGCCGTATTTTACGTAAGCCATGGCAAAGAAATCACCGAACATCGTTCGCGAGATCTTCCTCAGCGACTCGAATCTCTGCCGGTCGCGGTCGCGGGACGACTGAGTCGCCTCACCGAAGTCGACCGATACACGTTTGTCTCAGAACGCGATCAGATCGTGAATGTTGATTTGATGGCAAGGCGATTGGGCGTTGACATGAATGCTGTCGTGGAAGTCCGAGATGAGGCAGGGCAGTTGTTAGCCAACTACACGGACACGCTGGGACAGGATGCTGAGTTGTACTTCTCCGCTTCTGCAGGCAAAGCATATACAGTCAGCGTGTTCGATCTGGATTTTCGAGGTGACCGGGCGTTCGTGTATCGCCTCGCGTTAAGCACTGGGCCGAAGATACACGATACGATCCCGGCTCGGGTGCAGCGTGGAAGTACTCTGGAACTGGAAGCACTCGGACCCGGACTGCAAACCGGCACTGCAAAACCGGAATCGATAAAGAGCACAATTACGATTCCATCGGACCCAGTGGTCACACATTTTCAGCATAGGTTGCCGACACCGACCGGAGACGTTTCTGTTCAAATCCCGATCTCAGATATGCCGGAGAAGATTCGTAGCGAAGAGGTGACGGCGATCACGGGATCGGAAGCAGTCACGGCATTGATTCGTGGCGACGAAGCGTTTCAACGATACTCGATCGCCGTTATGAGCGGCGAGCAATGGTCTCTCGATGTGGAATCGTCAGGCGTTGGCCCAGTCGCGGATTTGTCGCTGGAAGTTCTTGACGAGACAGGAAAGGTTATCTCAGACAACGATGATGGGGCTGTCGATTCCGATCCAACTCTTCAGTTCAAAGCCGCGACAACGGGCACCTACACTGCTGTTATAAGAAAGGTGTCGTCAACATCAGACAATCATGTTTACCGACTGCAATGCCTGCGACAGAAACCAGACTTTATTCTGATAGCCCCTCAGACGGTCGCGCTGCCGCTGGCCGGCAAATCAGAGGTTGCCGTGCAGGCGGTTCGTTCCGGCGGCTTTGATGGCGAGATCGCTTTAAGGGCCGAAGGACTTCCGGCAGGAGTGACCGCCACGGGCGACTGGAAGATTCCGGCTGGCAAATCGGACGCAAAAGTGATGCTCGAATCTGCAGCGGACGCGGCCGTAGTCGCAAAGCTTATCACGATTACGGGCAGCTCGATGGTGGGATCCACAGAGTCACGTCGCATCGCCACAGCTAATGCCGGAGGAAATCTTTGCCCGCGAGAACTCTCTGATCGCCAGGTTAATCAAACACTGCTGGCCATGACGATGGCAGCGCCGATCGAAGTCCTTGTGGTCGACAAAGAAAGGCAGCGAGATGTTCATCGAGGAACCACTTATCTGGCGGAACTGGAACTGGTTCGCAAAGATGGCTTTGCGGGAGAAATCCAACTGGAGATGACCGCCAAACAGGATCGCCAACGTATGGGAACTCGCGGAGGAGTTTTAACGGTACCACCCGATCAGAACCGCGCGTGGTATCCGTGCTTTCTTCCCGAGTGGCTGCCGATGGACCTGACTCGCCGCATCATCGTACATGGGGTTGTGGCGGTTCCGGATCCGAAAGGCAATGTGCGATATCTCACGAAGCCAGGAAATGCTCGGATCACCATGATTATGGAGGGCGCTTTGTTGAAGCTGTCCACCGAAAACTCCGACGTGGTCACTCCAATGGGCGAGATACAGGAGATTGCCGTCAATGTTGCCCGGTCTCCCAAACTTCCGCTGCCAGTGAAGGTGGAACTCGTAGTACCAGAAGAAGCGAAAGGTTTCATTTCCGCAACACCGATGTTGATCGAGCCGGACAAAACCAGCGGAGTGCTGCAAATCTTTTCGAAGATCGACGAACAACTGCGAGGCCAGTGGAATCTCACCGTACGTGCCACCGCCCTGCAGGACGGTGAATGGCCGGTCATTTCCGAATCTGAAATCCGTATCGAGTATGTTTCCGCACCCTGATTCCGGCTGACCAGCGGCCTTCTAACCGAATCAATTTTTGAGTGTATTCATTTAACGGCGAGCTGCCGGCGGAGGCAAACTCGCGCAACGACGCTTGCGGCTTGCCATTCAACAGTTAAAGCAAGAGTCGGCATAAGTACATATGCTGGAAACAGTAAGAAGAAAAAAGCGGGCAGAAGCTCACTGTGGCGAATTTCGTGTGATCTGATATAAACTTCGCTACGTTTCAATGTCTTCGCCGAGACATGAATCGTCAGAATTCAGCGATGACACCGGTCGACCAGCCGACGCTATTACCATGGAAATCTTTTTGGGGAGCCCGTTCAATGGGGTTGTTTGACAAGCTGCGAAATGAATTGATCGACATCATCGAATGGGTTGATGATTCTCGACATACACTGGTCTGGCGGTTTCCTCGTTATCAAAACGAAATCAAGAACGGTGCGCAGCTGATTGTTCGTCCAGGACAGAAAGCGATCTTCGTTCATCGCGGCCAGATTGCCGACATTTTCGAACCGGGCAATTACGAACTCAAGACAGACAACCTTCCGATTCTGAGCACGATCGCCGGCTGGAAATATGGCTTCAACAGCCCGTTTCGCGCGGAAGTCTATTTTGTCAGCACGAAGCAACTGACGGATCTGAAATGGGGTACTCCAAATCCTATCATGATGCGTGATCCGGAATTCGGACCCATTCGAATTCGCGCGTTTGGAACTTACGCTGTCAAAGCGGTTGAACCAAAGGCCTTGCTGACTGAGTTGGTTGGTACCGATAAAGAATTCGGTGCTGACGCCGTGACCGAACTTCTACGATCGATCATCTCCAGCACGATCGCCGAAGTTCTGGCCAAGTCGAATGTGGCCGCTCTGGACCTCGCAACAAAGTATGGTGAATTCGGCGAGTTACTGCGGAAGGCCGTTCAAGAGAAAATCGACGACGAATACGGTCTCGAGATTCCGCAGTTGATCATCGTCAATATTTCGCTACCAGAAGCCGTCGAGAAAGCGCTCGATACTCGTACGAGCATCGGCGTTATCGGCGACCTCGGAAAATTCCAGCAGTATCAGATGGGCCAGGCGATGACTGCCGACAATGGCGCCGGTGGTGGTGCAGGGGCTGGACTGGGTCTGGGTATCGGCGTTGCCATGGCCGGCCGAATGATGCAGCCGGGAATGTTCCCCGGAGCAGCGCCAGGTATGGCACCACCAGCTCCTCCCGCGATGTGGCATGTTGCGATGAACGGACAATCGCAGGGACCTTACGGCGCGGAACAGGTCGCTTCCGCGATTGCTGCAGGACAAATCACACCGGCAACATTGGTCTGGACGGCCGGTATGGCGAGTTGGGCAGCCGCTGGTCAGGTGCCTCAACTGGCTGGTGC
>CANHVD010000242.1 GCA_947463775.1 Planctomycetaceae bacterium
GAAAACTCAGAAGGCGGCCGATATGCTCACCGGGGCTCCTGCTCCTGTTGATGATCGCCAGTTGAAAGACCTCCATATTGAAGTGGCTGAACTGCCCAAGAAGTAGCTCAAACAGGACTGCTGCAAGCGGCCATTAACATGGCCGCTGCACAGACAAGATTGTCTTGCGCAACTTTGTCTTGAGTAGCATTGTGCCGTGGAGCTGAATGAGGCGAGCCTTTCATTGCGCCATAGCTTCGAACGACTGGGAGTGACGGGAGGAGCAGCGATGTTCCTATTGCTCCACCGAGGCGAGACCAGCAGCCGGTCGCTTTCGCCTTCTGCGTAGAGCCGTTCTGAATTTGTCGGGATGCTCAAAAGCATTCACCTCGGCGGACGACTTGTCCCGTCTGGAGATGCGACTCCTGCCCCGGCTTCCTGGAGGTATCGATCGGAAGCAACCTGATTCTGCCCGTCTGCGGGATGCAACACGCCATCAGCCCTCAAAAACTCGAGAGCGAAGCATAAACCTCGAAACCAGTGAAAAGAAAAATCCGGGGAAACGATTCGCTCGCAGCGCGTGAGATCCTCGTTTCCCCGGAAATTTGTGCACCACCAGTTTCCGCTTATTCCTCTGAACAATCAGACGAACAGCCACTGCTCATGATTGTGGGCATCACGTTACGTCGCTCATCTCCAAATCAACAGGAACGAAACCGGAACGGAGACACAGATTTTCAGGAAGAACTTGTTTGTCCGAGGTGTGAACTGTCCAATTCAGTCTACTATGAAAATAGTTTAATGGGGTTGCCATGCCCCGCCCCCTGGACAACTCGCACGCTGCCGTGGGCAAATCATCACTACGGGGTGTCGGTCGTCCGGATCGGCGCAAGGCTTTGCCTTGGACAATCTGCCGATGGACATTATTGGTCGACTGCAAGCTCGGCTGTTATCGGTGAGTACTGAAGCCGCACGTCGGAAGGTGATTGGACTCTGCGAAGCCAGCTACGCCGTGACTAATGTTGTCAGGAACCAAACCGGGCCGGAGTTTTCTCTGGCTTCGGGCACGACAACAACCACTGCCAACGTTGTCCTCAATGCTCGTGTCGCGATTAATCCGACGGAACTTGAAGTAACAGTGCGAGAAGAGCTGCACGAAGCCACAGCGGCTATCGGAGCCCGCCAAGCCGTCGTTTCACTTCAGAGTTTTCGCCCTTGCCGCCCGGTGCCAACACATCGTCTGTGATCAGAACTCGCCCATAACTTCGCCGAGACCTCGTGTTCCCAACGAACGACTGATTCGTGGATCGATCTGAATAAAGAATTGGACCACCGTCAGCTGGATCTCTGGGCAAATCACTCTTCGGATCGCTTGGACAAAGAATTCTGAGTACATCTTCGGAATAGGAGCATTCATCGTGCGTCATCAAACCTGAATGCTTGTCCCGGTCTCATCTGATTGCTCGAACTTGCGGTCCAGGTCTATCTATTGCAGCAACTTACGGTACAATTGAGGCTTGGTTCAGGGAGACCTTAAATCCTCCGGTCTGGTTAGTCTCGGCGCGATTGTGGAATCTGCCGCCGACAATCTCTCTGCTCACGCCAACTGTCTTTCGGTAGGCGGGACATTGAACCGGGCACGAGCGTCTGAACACGTGCCGAAACACTTTCTGATTCACGGCCACTATCAGTCAGCATCAATTCATCGCCGCTTACTGACCGCAGCAATAAGCCATCGAAATGGCACAGCGATTCGTCGTCAGGAACGACTTCGAAATGCGACAGACAAATGCGGATCGAGATTGCATTAACAGATCATGAGCTTCAACAGTCTCATGGAGAACAAGCAACATGTTGCATATGCCCGTATTCTTTCATTGTTTCCCCCTGCGCATTGGTCTCCTGGCTATCGCTGCGTTCGCGGGCTGCAGTGAATCGCCACAAGATGATACATCACTGAAGTCAACGGTGAAGGAAGTCAGGCAGCATGTTGACGACGCCGTCGATGGAAGTATGGACGCCATTGGACCCGCTCGAGCAGCATTCCTGAAGAAGCTGAAGACTCGACTCCAGTCGATTGATCAGAAGATTGAGCAACTTGCAAACAAGGAGCGGGATCTCACGGAGGAAGCGAGAGTTGAATGGAACAAGAAGGTCAGCCAACTTGAGATTCGTCGAGACGCGGCGAAGAAAAGACTGAAAACGCTCAGTGCGGCCAGCGAGCTGGGGTGGAGCGATCTTCGCGATGGAGCGGAAGCCGCCTGGCAGGATCTTGACAAAGCTGTCGACGCTGCGTTGGCCGAATAACCGTCGGTTGGACTCGTAGCGGCCGTTATCACTCGGCTCCTCCTTTTTTGGTTCAGGATCACTTCATGCTGCTTCAAGTCGATTTCGAAATCTCCTTTACGTTTCCCGAATCGACACCTGTCGTCCTTATGATGTTCCTGCATCCATCTCGCGATGCGACCGTGCGAAGTCAGGAACAGTTTTCGATTCAACCGTCTGTCCCCCTGTCGCGATTGATCGACACCTTCGGAAACCGTTGTGCCCGAGCGGTCGTGCCCGCCGTTTTTGTCGTTTTTCGAAATAGTGCGATTGTGGAAGATAGCGGATTGCCAGACCTCGTTGTTCCGGAGGCCGCTCAATCAGCCGTTCAGGACCTTCCTGATTTTACACTGCCGTTCCTGTTGCCAAGTCGCTACTGCGAAGTGGACAGTGAATTGAAGGATCTGGCATGGACGTTGTTTCGCAACACACCACCGGGCTGGCCGCGAGTTCAGGCTGTTTGTGATTTCGCGCATCGCCACATCCGCTTTGACTATCAGCAGGCTCGTCCCACGAGAACCGCACTGGAGGCTTATCGCGAACGCGTTGGAGTATGCCGCGATTACATGCATCTCGCGATTACACTTTGCCGCTGCCTGAATATTCCAGCTCGATACTGCACTGGCTATCTGGGCGATATTGGTGTCCCGGTTCAGCCGAGCCCGATGGACTTTAGTGCCTGGTTTGAAGTGTTTCTTGGTGGCCAGTGGTACTCGTTCGATGCCCGAAACAACACGCCTCGCATTGGGCGCGTTCTGATGGCTCGCGGACGTGACGCTGCTGATGTTGCGATCACAACGTCGTTTGGAAACAGTCAGCTCCAACGATTCAAAGTCGGCACAGAAGCGGTTTAGTTTCCGAGTCGAGCCTCCAGAACAGCCGGATTCGTTAAAATTAGGAGGCTCTCAACGCCCACCTGGGGCGAATGTTTGTGTTCTGCTGTGAATGTGCGACAAAGCGAACTGCGGAAGCCGTTTCGAACTGTCAACGCCGTGAATTCCCCAATGAGATCGTCTCAACAAGTCGACGAATCACTAAAAGCCGAATCGCAGACAGAGGTTCAGCCGGATCAATCTGTCGGCGGTCCTGATGAGCCTTCTTTTGCTCCCCGAGTTGTCCTCGGCACAATGATTGGCGTGTTCTCCTGCTTGCTGCTGGCTGCTCTGCTGATGTTGATGTTCTGGCTGCCGTCAATAGCCGGCGGTGGATCAGCTAATGCCGACGGAGGAACAGGCGACGGCCGTGGCCTCCGAGTCGGCGACGGCAAGTCGAACCAGGCTGACGACGCAGGCAATGATGAGGTCACCGTCTTTGATCAGGAGAGCGGCATCCCGGGCGCGGCGCAGACAGATGCGTCCGGCGAAGCTTCCGGGGACCAGAATGATCTTACGGCATCGACGAACAACGCGACCTCTTCGGAGGCTGCGGCAACGGCTAAGGCCGCCGACACCGAGCGACCGCAAAAGCAGAAATATACGATTGCCCCTATCGAATCATTGCAATCACCGGAACAGGGAGAGCTGGGAGAGGCTCAGGCCCAAGGCCAGTCACAGGCTCCCGGGATGTTTGAAGGACGCGGCACTACGGAACGTGCGAAACTGGCGGCATCGGAAGGCGGAAATGCGGCCAGTGAAAAAGCCGTGGAAGAGGGTCTCAAATGGCTGGCAAAACATCAGGAAAAAAGCGGAGCATGGAGCTTGGATGCATTCTCACAGGTCGATGATTGTGATGGCGAGTGTCGCAATCCGGGCGTGAACAGCGATGCGGGTGGAACCGGCTTTGGGCTGCTGCCGTTTCTGGGAGCCGGATACACTCACAAGACTGGAAAATACAAGAATACAGTACAGAAAGGACTGGACTGGCTCATCGCCGATCAGACTAAAGAAGGCACCTTTCAGAATTGCATGTCGGGCACATTGTACTCTCATGGAGTGGCCACGATTGCGTTATGTGAAGCATACGCAATGACAAAGGATCCAAAACTCAAAGCACCAGCTCAGAGAGCCATCGACTACATTGTGATGGCACAACATCAAGGCGGTGGCTGGAGATACGGTCCGGGACAAGCGGGAGATACAAGCGTAACGGGCTGGCAGGTGATTGCTTTGCGAAGTGCTCAACAGGGAGGCCTGAGAATCCCCAGATCCGTGTTCACAAAGGTCTCGGGGTACCTTGATTCTGTTCAGACCGACAAAGCGGGCAGCGGCTATCGATATATGCCGGGTGATCGGATCACGGACGCAATGGTTGCAGAAGGACTGCTGTGTCGAGTTTATACCTCCAGCAAACTCCGACGCGGTGAACTTCGTGCGGGGGTCGAGTATCTTCAGGGGCATCTGCCACGCGTCGGCGGTGAGCTGTACTACTGGTACTATGCGACTCAAGTGCTGCATCACTACGGTGGCGAACCGTGGGATGAATGGAATCATGTCATGCGAGATCTGCTGATTGAATCTCAGGCGACAGAAGGACACGCAAGGGGAAGCTGGGCGCCACAGGGAGGACACGACAATTCCGGTGGCCGCGTCTACGCAACATCACTCGCGCTGCTCACGCTGGAAGTCTACTACCGGCATAAGCGTGCGTTCGAATGAATGCGATTCGGGGACGAAACGACTTAGGCACAGTCCCGAAAAAACTTCAGTCTATTCCAACCCGAAGCGTCAGCCAGGGATCAAGTTGTTGATCTGCACAACAATCAGCGACCACGTGGGCGTCATCGTTATGCCGGAGCCTTTGGCAGAGATGGGACACTCGAACTGCTGGTCTTCCTGATGTTCAATCTCGATAGATTCTGGACAGTGTCGAATCGTGGGGCTCTTGATTCGCGTCAGGAAAAGACGTAGAAGAGTTCAATGCGAGAGAGGAAAGCCCCGAACGAAGCGTCAGAACAAATGCTCAGCCCGAACTGCGCTGGTTCGAAAGCTCGACTGATGTTCGCGGGGGTACTGATTTTCATTGGGACGCTGACAATTTTTCTGTTTGTCGCGTCGCGGAACTTCGGGCTGTCTTCGCCGCCGGAGAATGGCGGAGATAGTGACAGCTACGAGCGGCTTGGATACAACCTCGCCGCTGGGTTAGGTTTCGGATACTGCCCGTCTGATTTGCCCATCCTGGCGGGAAAAGCAGAGCCGTCAGCAGTTCAGCATTGTGAAGCCGGATGTGATGCTCAGGAGTTTCAACTCACGGCTTATCGACCGCCGGGGTTTCCATTTCTGATCGCGGCGGTTTATCGAATCAGTCCGATGAACTACCGGGCCGTGCGAGTTCTCAACTGTGTGGCTTGTGCGGCGGCAGTGACATTGGGAAGTCTCTGGCTTGCTCGTCGGCATTCCGTGATGGCAGCCTTTCTGGCCAGCGTGACCTGTTGCATTGATCCACGATTTCGCGAGTTTGCAGGATCATTCCTGACCGAGAACCTGGCGACTCTGGGTCTTTGCGGTTTCGCACTTTCCTTCGCCGCGTTTGTAGAACGCAAAACGGTTCTAAACGCGACTCTCTGTGGATTATCGCTGTCCGCATTGGTGTTCATTCGCTCGTTCTACGTCGCATGGTATCCGGTTTTGTGGATCGCTGTGGCTTGGATCTTGTGGTGCGACGTTCGTCGAGAAGGCCGGAGTCGACGAGATGCAATTCGCCTCGCTGCTGTTTTTTGTGTCTGCAGCGTTTTATTGACCGGCCCGTGGTGGGTACGAAATTGCATCGTATTGAATGCGATTATGCCGACGGGAACTCAGGGTGGCATCGGAATCGCCGACGGTTTTAGCGACAGTGCGATGGAGAATTTTGGAAGCTGGACTTCAGCAACGGCAGACAGCATTATCAACGAGCTTCGAGACGACCCAAAGGTTGCGGGGCTCAGCGAAATTGAATTAGAAAAAGAACACTGTCGGCTCGGTGCCGCTTACGCCTCGGCATGGATCAAGTCGCACCCTCAAATGTTGTTGCAGCTCACGTGGTGGAAATTCAGTCGACTTTGGGAATTCGGCAGCACCCAGCATGCAGCACTTTTTGGCCTGTGTGCCGTGGGGATGTGGTTCAGTCGGGCGACGCCGTTGTGTCGCATCCTGATGCTGCTGTTTGTGCTCAACTCTTTGACGGTGATGGCGACATACCACACCTATGAACGATTTCTAACCCCTTTTCGGCCGCTGATTCACGCAATGTGTGCCTGGGGTCTTACTGCCATCGTCCGGACGATGAGGTCACTCCTGCTTCGATCCATTTGATGTTTCGAGCTGTTTTTCGCTCAAATGACCGCTGCCATGCGCTTGTTTGAGGCACAAAACAGTGCAAAACCTACTGATCATTGAAGACCGAATTGATTTCTGCCAGCTTCCTTCACTATGGTTCCGCCTGTAAATGCTCGTTTTGTGCTGGTTAGACTTCGAAAAGTGGGGCGTAAGATCATCCCGGGCCTCCGGGGTTTCTCGCCACTGGCAGATTCCGGCGTGTGCAGTTGTTTCACGTGGCAGAGGCAAAAATTGACTGTTAAGCTTGTCCCCATTCAGCGGGGATACTGCCTCCAGGAGTTAGAGTTTCGCAATTTTTTTGAGTGAGATTGAATCCATGAGTACCGTGTCTGCGCTTCCTTACAAGGTGGCCAATATTGAACTTGCTGAACTTGGCCGTAAGGAAATCGAGATTGCTGAGATCGAGATGCCCGGCCTGATGGCTCTGCGTGAAAAGTACGCGGTATCACAGCCACTGAAGGGCGCTCGAATTGCTGGCTGCCTGCACATGACCATTCAGACCGCAGTGTTGATCGAAACACTGAAGGCTCTGGGTGCTGAAGTCCAGTGGTCAAGCTGCAACATCTTCTCCACTCAGGACCACGCTGCTGCTGCAATCGCGGCTGCAGGATTTCCAGTCTATGCGTGGAAAGGCATGACAAACGAAGAATTCGACTGGTGCATCGAGCAGACGATTTACTTCCCAGACGGTCAGCCGTTGAACATGATTCTGGACGATGGTGGCGACCTGACAACCATGGTTCATGACAAGTATCCTGAACTGCTCAAGGGCATCAAGGGCTTGTCAGAAGAGACAACAACTGGCGTTCACCGCCTTCATCAGATGCTGGCAGCTGGTAAGCTGGCTGTTCCTGCAATCAACGTGAATGACTCCGTAACCAAGAGCAAGTTCGACAATCTGTACGGTTGCCGCGAATCTCTGGCCGACGGCATCAAGCGTGCCACCGACGTAATGGTTGCCGGTAAGGTTGTTGTGATCTGCGGTTACGGCGACGTGGGCAAGGGCTGTGCCGATGCAATGGACGGTCTGGGCGCTCGCGTGATCGTGACGGAAATCGATCCGATCTGTGCTCTGCAGGCGTTGATGGAAGGTTACCAGGTCACAACGATGGATGAAGCCGCTGCTCAGGGCGACATCTTCGTAACGACGACTGGCAACATCGACGTCATTCGCAGCGAACACATGGACAAGATGAAGCACCAGGCCATCGTGTGCAACATCGGTCACTTCGACTCCGAAATCCAGATCGCGTACCTGAACAACAGCAAAACGATCCGCAGAATTCGAATCAAGGGCCCAGGCGACGAAGGCGGTCCTGTAGACAAGTACGTGTACCCAAATGGCAAGGCGCTGATCGTTCTGGCTGAGGGACGCCTTGTGAATCTGGGTTGTGCGACTGGACATCCATCATTCGTGATGAGCAACAGCTTCACAAATCAGGTCATGGCCCAGCTGGC
>CANHVD010000243.1 GCA_947463775.1 Planctomycetaceae bacterium
GGCTTCTCTCACGAACTCGGACTTCCCGGTGGAAATCGTTCGAGTGGAAGTCGTCTCGAAATTCACTCCGTCAAAGAGTGCGGGCGGGATGACCGGCGGCCCAGGCATGGATGGAATGGGTTCGGGGGCCGAAATGGCCGGTGCGATGACGGGGATGGGTGAAATGCCCGGAGCAGCAGAAGGCGGGGGCTACGGCGCTCCCGGCGAATCGGCCTATGGCGGTGGTGGAGCGTTTGGTAGCGAAGGAATGGGTGCTCTGGGCAGCGGCGCGGAATACGATCCCAACGCGATATCAGGCTCCGGTGCGATGGGAATGGCTCCGGGAATGCCGAACGCAGGGCTGCAGGGCGGCGGTGCCAAAGGTAAAGAAGTTATTCAGGCCGCGATGAATGACCCATTGATGGTTCACGTAAAAATTGGTGGATTGATGACACTCTACCAGTCTGCTCAGGAAGCGAATGCTGAAGCGGCAACAGCCGAGACAGATCAGGCGACGACTCCAACGGAGGCACCTGCGGCGGAGTCAACTGCTGTACCAGGCGATCCTGCGGCTCCAACTGATCCCGCTGAACCTGGAACGAGCCCAGCACCTGCAGAAGGCGCACCAACGACAGAAGGCACACCTTCTCCAGATCCTGAAAATCCTGCTGCACCGGCATCGCCACCTGCAACGGGTGAGGCTGCTGAAGGGGCATCACCTGCCCCTGCAGAGGGAACTCCGGCTGCTCCAGCGACAGATCCGGGGACAACTACTCCTCCGGAGCCTGCGAGTTCAGAAGCCCAGCCGGCGACAGAAACGCCCTCGGCAGATCCGGCTGCACCACCTGCGGCGGCCCCTCCGGTTCAGCCATAGATTTGATTCGCAGTATTGGATCTGTTCAGTCCAGTTCTGAATAAAAAGTGTTGAGGATTCATTGGTTCTCTCGGGAGATTAACGATGGCAAAGAAGCGTCTGGATTTTAAAGCATTACTTCTGAACCATGGTGAGAAGTTTGGGGCTGCACTCATTGGCGTTCTGGCTGTGACGGGTTTAGCGACAGCAAACTGGTCCGCATGCAGTCGCCTGGAATCCGAACTGAAAGAGGCCGCCAATAAAACGAAAGAGGCATGGAACTCGCCCTCCAACGTAATGTCAGAAGAGAAGAAAACTCTTTTCGACTCGACTCCCGAAGTGGAGGTGCTGGCTAACCGAATGGCGTCTCCGAACGAGGACATCGAACAGTTCGCGTGGGTGAGACATTTGAATGAGCCGATCAACAGCGTTAAAGAAAAACTTGCGCCGGTGATTGTATTGCCTCCGGAGTCTCCTGAATCAACTCTTGTCACCTTCGCGCTGGTTCAGAAACCGGATGATGAAGAAGCGGCTGATGCGGAGACCATGACAGAGTCCACTGACGAACCAGAAGAGAAAGATGCTGCAGATAAAGATCTCGCCGACCTCTTCGGCGACAACAAGAAAAGCGGCGTTGGGGCGCCCGGCGGTTACCCGGGTGCAGACGCGGCTGGCGGCATAATGCCCGGTGGTCCCGGTGCAGCAGGCTATCCTGGAGGAACCGTCGCAGGGGACGGTTACCCAACTGGTGGTCCAGGGATGGGTTCAGCAATGGGAATGGGGCCAGGAATGGCAATGGGGATGGGGTCTGGCGCCGCGGGAATGATGGGAATGCCGGAAAGCCTCGACGGCTATGGCATGGGCGGCTACATGGGCATGGAAGGAGGCATGGGGGCGGCCGTTGCTGAACGCAAGATTCGGTCCTGTTCCGGCGTGTCTGTACGGGCCGTGTTCGATCTGTACAAACAAACCAATATGCTTGCAGAGGCTCTTCATATTCCAGCCAAAGATGGTCAGCGCTACATTGACTTCGTGAATCTTGAGATTCAGCGGAAGGCGGCTGTGCCCGGGGCAGATCCATGGGGCGGAGAATGGGAGCAGTTGTCTCTGAAGGATATCGCTGAGATTCTGGAAGAAGCAGCCTACAACGACCGGGACATCGTCAATCCTTCAGTTGTTCGAAGTGAAATCACAATGCCGCTGCCAGGTCGGGCGGCTGGTAACTGGACTCCAGCAAATGCATCGCACAAGCGGTTGGAAGAGTTTCAGCTCTCCGACGAAGAGAAGGAACTGATTGACCGACATCAGGCAAAGTTGCTGGAAGAGGCCAACAAGATGAAAGCGATGTTGCCTCCAGCACAGGCAAAAAGCGAAGGATTCAGAAAGTGGGGACTCGCATCGCAGGACCTTGGTACCGCACTCGGTGGTGGCGGGATGAGTGTCTCTGGCACGATGTTTTCAGATTATCAGTCTTCCATGAATACAGCTCTTCCTGAAGGAGCTGAAGGTCAAGGTCAGCAACTGAATAAGGACCCTCGATTCAAGACCAAAGAAGATCTGGAGAAGTTCCTGAACAGCACGCTCGTTGCAAATCGCCTGCTGCTGGTTCGATTCATGGACTTCACTTGCGATCAGGGAAATTCTTACCGCTATCGCGTGCGACTGGAGATGAGAAATCCGACTTTCAATATGCCGGTTGATGAGTTGGAACAGCCGGAACTGGCATCTCAGAAAACTATCTTCTCAGGTTGGAGCGAGCCTACTGAACCGGTGTTTGTGCCTGGATCTTATCGCTACTACACACAGAAGGTTGATTCCCGGCCGCGTGTGGATGAAGTCGCACAACTCAGCATGTATTATCAGCACGAAACAGCGGGAACACCTGTGATGGCGAGTCTGCGTGTTCCCGTGGGCGTTCGTATCGGTGGTAAACAGAGTCTTGATGTTGTGGATCTTGGCAAGAGCACACTTGAGCCTCAGGAGATTGAATTGAAGTCTCTGGACTATCTGGCCAGCGTGACCGAGGCTCCCCGAATTTCTGCCTCTGAGTTTCCAGAGCTGAGGGATATTCTGAAGGGAGTGCCCGGGGGGCGAGTGATTCCGGACCGTATCTCTGTGATTGATTCCACAGGGGCGATCGTGTCACGTTATGTCGGGGACAAAGTCAACGGTGGCAACAAGGCGATCTCAGAAGCTGATGACCTTGCGGTCGCGAAGTTTGTGCTGGAAACGTACAAGCACTTCCGTGCTGATGAAGCTGCAGCCGCAATTGGTCTTCCCTATGGAGCTGAAGGAGGAAGCGCTGATCCGAGCATGATGGGGCCAGGAGCCATGATGATGGGGATGGGCGCCGATTACATGGGAGCCGCCGGCCCCGGAAGTTCTCTGGGAAGCAGTCGCTCATCGCGGTCTTCACGACGTGGAAAAGCAAATCGCCCAGGTGGCGGTGCGAGTGCCGCTCCGTAGATTATGCTGATGGTTGTGACAATGGAGGGCGATGGCGTTTGCTGAATTGTTTGCGGCAAATCCATCGCTCTCGTTCCTGACGAACGTGATCGGAACCATTGGAATCCGCACAATCAAGCCTGAACGGCTCGGTCGGGTTGCCAGCCTGATCTGCTGACAAATGCCGATCTCGCCACTCCCGTCCACCAGTCGACCGTTTGGAACAAAAGCTTCGACTCCCTGTTGTTTCACGCAGTGCTGGCCTTTCGGAGGTCATGTCACGCCATCTATTAACGTCGCAGAATTGTTAACGTCGCGCAACCTACTGAAACTCACCGGTTGACGGCTTTGAATTCGGGGGCGTTCTTTGACCAGAACAACTGCCATTGACCTGTGCTCTTCGGGTGCATTCAAATCCCGCATTACTTATCAACTGAGCCCGAAGAAATGCAGAGGGTGTGATTCGCTCAGTTTCCTCTGATGCCGTGAGCAGAAAACATGTTCCGATGCCTGCCAGGCCTGCTGATTGGCATCGTTTCCATGCAGGCTTTTGCTGCGGAACCTAAGTGGCTTGTCCAGGAGCAATTTGAGACGTTTTCGTTGCTCGCGGATTTTCGCGTTGATGCACAGGAAATTCAGACGCAGTTGTCGGAACTAACTTCAGAGCTGAGCGACGTGCTTGGGATCAGGCCGACCGGTGAGCCAATTCAGATTGTACTGTTCGAAAGCCGGAAGAATTATCTGGCGTATCTCGGTTCAACAGTTCCAACCAGTCGCGATCGGCGAGCCGTTTTTGTTCGCAAGGGGAGTCTGACTTCAATCTACTGTTATCGATCGGACGCATTGACGGCCGATCTGCGTCATGAAATGACTCATGCATTGCTTCATCAACACGTTCAGTTCCTGCCATTGTGGATGGATGAAGGGCTTGCCGAATACTTCGAGGAGGCACCTCTGCGGAGACCATCTTCTCCTCGCACGAAAAGCGTTCGCTGGAAAGCCGCCGTCGGCTGGTCTCCGGATCTGGATCGGCTTGAGAGACTTGCCGTTGCAGGAGACATGGACTCCACGGACTACCGTGATAGCTGGTCGCTGTGTAGTTTTTTGTTGAATGAGTCGAAGGAATCCAGAGCTTTTCTGTGTGATTATTTGAAGCTGATTCACGAAGGGAATGCACCACCGCGGTTCAGTGAGTACCTGACCACGGCCGGCCCGGATTGGCAGGTTCGGGCCAAAACCTATTTTCGCAAGCCGATGTTTCAGACGGCCGCCAAGCGTTCAGATCTCAAATGAAGATCATCAGAGAGTCAGTTGAAACGAGTTACTTCAGTTGCAGGCAGAAACGTCATGTTGGTTCCGGATACTCATCGGGAATTGCGTCCTGCTCCGAATGTCGGAGTTCAGTCTGGAGCATTGATTCCCGGATTGCCCGAGATTCCGTTCGGGTGGACGGAGGCTGAGTTTCGTGTGCTGGACCGGTCGCTTCGCCTGATGGTGCCTTTCCGACCCGATAGCTTGCTGGACTCACCGGAAGTTCTGTCGGCCAGTGCTCTCGACGACTACATGCCATATTGGGCTTACGTCTGGCCTGCGGCTTTGCAGATTGCGAAATCGGTGCTGCAGAATCCCTGGCCCCGGGAGACCCGGGTTCTTGAGCTGGGTTGCGGGCTTGGCCTTGTGGGAATTGCCGCCTTGGCAGCGGGGGTTCACGTCTCGCTGACCGACTACGATGTTAATGCCATCACGACAGCCAAAATGAACGCTGCTTTAAACGGCTTTCCAGACGCCGATGCGTTTGTTCTCGACTGGCGCTCGCCGCCGGAATTGACATACCCGGTCATCATTGGATGTGATGTCACCTACGAAAGCCGAAATCACGCTCCCATATTGGATTTGATCGACCGAATGCTGGAGCCCGACGGATTCTGCTGGATTGCCGACGGAGGGCGCAATGCTGCGCCCGCCTTTGTTGACCTGGCCAGGATTCGAGGGTATTCGGTCAGGATGCGTGATCTTGAGGGCAAAGAAATCAACGATCCCGGATTGAACTACGTCCTGCTGGAACTCAGAAAGAGATAAAAAACGCCGGCCCGGACCTGAACTCTGTCGAAAAGCGGCAGCCGGAGTTGGCATTTTTCGTCCTGAGACTTCAGCTCTGAACGAACGGAAACGGCCTTTAGCAGCGTGCAGAAAACGGTGCCTGCTTTAGAGGCGGCACTGAAACCAGGTGAATATGAGCCGCCAGGGAGTTCCAGACACCAGTCTCAAAAGCCTCTTAAGCAGTCTGTCGCACGAAGCCGAAGAAAGGGATCCGGCAGATTCGGGTTGTAACAATTCCTCCGGAATCGCGGTCACTGTCATGTCGGACTGGTAATCTGTCGACCAGTAAACAATCATACCGACTCGGCAGCAGAACCGGATTCTTGGCGCGAAAGTAATGATTTGTTGCCCTGAATGGGTTCTGATTCTGGACGTGAATCGGTGAACCTGTCATGTTTATCAGTTTTCTCTCGTCCTGGATTCCTGAAAAATTGAACGAGACACCGATGTCTCCCTGTTCTGGTGAGCTTATGCCAGTTGTTGTACGCAACTTTCAGATCCTGAGTAGTTTCATCTCCTTCGGCGCAGTGCCTGCGTTGTTTTTTCTTGCCCTTGCCGGGGTGCCGGAAGGTCAGGCTTGCGCACAGGATTCAACAACTCCGGCGGCAGAGGCTCCGACGCAGACTGCCCCCGACAGTGCACCAGCGCCAACTCCCGATAGTGCGCCTGCTCCCGCAGCAGCGCCCGCTGTTGCGGACAACGCACAACAGTATGTGCTGAATCAACAGAAGTTAACTCGGTCGGTTCGGGAGATCCGCAATCCTCTTCCAGGGCCGGACAAGGCTGCTGCAGACAAGGTTAAGAGGCAATACACTCAACTGCTGTCTACTGGATTCAGTGGAGAGGCCGACTCGAAAATTGTTCGCGACTATTTGACGTGGCTGATTTTTCAGGCCACTGATCCGACTTTCAGTCAGAGTTCGAAGAATATGGAGAACCTGATCGAGGACGTAAAGAACTCGATCGCGAAAGCTGGCTCCGGTGCTCAGGGTGGCCAGGCAGGAAAAGACCGAGAGCGACGAAAGTATTGCTCAGAGGTTCTGGCGGTCGTGAAGCAGATGTTGGACAACAATCTTGATTCGCGATTCGCGGCGATCAAGATCATGCAATATCTGTACGACACGATCCCCGCTCAGGGTGGCGGAGCAACGTCAATGACTCGGCTACATCCTGAAGCCCTCACGGTCATGTTGACTGTTCTCAATGATGCCAATCAGCCTGATTCCGTGAAGTCTGTGACAGCAGCCTCCCTCAAAAACATTCTGATGAATTGTGATGTGGTCGAGCAGGATCAGTTTCGAATTTCGGACGCGATCTACAAAGAAGTCGTCCGTCCATACACTGAGGTTGCTTTTCAAATGGACCTCATTGATGCAGCCTACGTCATTACCAAGCCAAGAAGGACCGTGGGCGCACCTGAGCCAACAGCGCTGAAGATTTTTGCGGCGGTGATTAATGACCGCACGAAACCTGTCGAAGTTCGGTGCCACGCGGCGAAGGGCTTCGGCATCTGCAATTACGATGTTGCGGGGACAAAATTTGATCCAATCGCGTGGAAGGTCACTCAATTGGCCGGTGATGCTGCACTGGAATACAGTCAGAATCCGGGAGACCCGAAATGGCAATGGTGCGGGATCGACCTGTTGCTGACTTTTCGACATGCAACAGCCGCAGAGGCTGCTGCCGCTCCGCCAGCGTGTAAAGGGATCATGAATCGAGCGCCCAATTCGAAGGTTGTTTCTGAGGCTGCTCCGTTTGTGACACTTGTTTCATTGCAGTTGATTGCCAACAAAGGCAATTTCAAGGCCGCGCAGATTGCTGAGCTGGCCAAAATGAAGACCTGGCTAACAGACAATGTCCCGGCTGATCTGAAATGGGACACGAACGCTGCACCGCTGCAGAAATAAAAAGTGGTCGTGCGATGTCGGATTCTGAGAACACATCAGCTTTGCCTCTGACACCAGACGGACAAGCGAAGCTGCAATCATTGGTTGTTCGGAGCCAGAAAGTAATGGCTCACGGATGGATGATTCGCACGTTCATTAAGCATTCCGACGAGGTTGAGGACTACCCGGAACTGAACGAAATGGCTCGAACGATCTTCGACGTGTTTCGTGCAGTGGAGACACAGGTAGAAGATCCTCAGTCGTACTTCAGAACGGTCCGCAAGAAGCTCGGAAAGCTTTCGTCTGCCGCCGAGCAGTTTGAGAAAGACGCTTGGCATGCGTCGACACATACTAACTTTCAGCAGGCGGCCATTGCCGCAAAATTCCTTGGCGAGCAATTGCTGGAACTCGTGACTGAAGCTGAAAAACTCGTGCCGCGCCCAGCTCCTCCCAAAATCACATTGCCGATTTCTCCCAGGCCAACACCGGGACCTGCCGCTGCTGAATAGTCAGTCAGTGGCTGACATGTCGGGTACGGTCGACCCGAATTTCCCCGTACGAGCACTTTGGCCGGGCTGAAAGGCGAAACAGACTTAAGTGGCGAATTTCTCTGAAAAGTGCCGAAATCTTAAGAAATCGCGACCAGGTCGAAAGCAGGCATAACTCTTCTGACCGCGATAATCACAGTTCTCCGCAGGGATTCCCGTCGTTTGGGGGAGTCCCCAACCAGAAAA
>CANHVD010000244.1 GCA_947463775.1 Planctomycetaceae bacterium
CGAGACAGCTCGCAGGGCATCTTCCAGCTTGAGCTGTTCCTTTTCGACGGCTGCGAAGACAGCGTCGCCGTTGTTGTCGGCACTGATCCAGGCCGCAATGGCGACTCGACGAGTTTCCCCGGACTTCGCTGTTGTGGCGAGAGTCGCAATGCGATCGCGGACTTTCGCAAGTTGATCGGCCGGC
Source organism: Planctomycetaceae bacterium (assembly GCA_947463775.1). Taxonomy (GTDB): domain Bacteria; phylum Planctomycetota; class Planctomycetia; order Planctomycetales; family Planctomycetaceae; genus SXXK01. The sequence goes on from CANHVD010000244.1 coordinate 185, forward strand.
TGACTGGCCAGCAACTGACTGAGACTGTTGAGCACATTCACGCTGGCTTTGGCGTTGAGCTCTTCGATCAACGTGAACAGTTCTTCAATCTCGGCAACTTTGCGAAGTTTCGCGAGGCCGGTCAGTGCTGTCTGAAGAGTTTCGACGGGGACATTTTCACGAGTCAGGATGGCTCGATATACACCCTCGGTCTTTTCCATCTTCAGCAGATCTTCAACGCTGGCGTTGGAGAGAGCATAGGCTTCGGCATTGCGTGAAAGCTTTTCGCCGCGAGCCAAAGTCTCACGAATCGCCGCATCCAGATTGATGATGCCGCGAGCTTCGTTGATGACGTAAGTGAGCTGCGGATCCTGTTCGGTCTGCATGGCGGCGAAGATAATTTCGGCTGCGAGTGGGCCGCGTGTGACTGTGGCCGCAACGACGACTTCGGCGCGGACTTGCGGTGAAGGATCGGAAGCCAGTTTTAGCAGCGATGCTTGTACCGTAGACCCGTCGCTCCGCCGACGGGAATCCGATGGCACGTTGCCTGAGGGAGCTTTGCTTGATGCCTGATCGTCGCTGCTCGAATTTCCCGCCGACGGAGCGGCGGGTGTACGGTACGCGACGTCACGAGCCTCGTCACGGAATACTCTAACGGCGGCAGCACGGGCATCAGCGACGGGTGAGTCAAGCAGTGTGGCTACCAGATCATGGTTCGGCTGCCGAACCTGCTGATGTACCCACATCGCTTCCACCATGTTTCTCGCATGCTCCGGATTCTTCGCATCAAACTGCTTCACCCATTCCGTGACGGCTTTCACAACTTCATCCGGATTACGCGACGTCAATTCCAGCCGCGCGCGATAGCGTTCCGCCAACGTCTCTGATCCGAGGGCCTTTACAACGTCTACCGTGCTCGCCTTGTCCAGCTTCAGGACTGGTTGAGTGTCTCGACCCTCGGCGGTGACTCGATAGATGCGGCCGTGCAGATGGTCGCGACTTGGGTCTCGGAGGTTGTGCTGCATGTGGCCGATGATCGGGTTCTGCCAGTCGAGCACATAAAGGGCTCCGTCGCCGCCGATCTCCATGTCGCTTGGACGGAAGTTCTGGTCAGACGAGTACAGGATCGGCTCCACTTCCTTCGCGAAGAAGCCTGCTCCGCGTTTTTCGAACTTGTACTGAGTCACTCCCTGGAAGCCGATCACGTTCGCGATCAAGAGGTTGCCTCGGTTCTCTTCTGGGAAGTGCTGACTGTCCAGAATCTGAATCGCTGGTACCGGGCGAACTCGCTTTTCATAGAGCTGCGTCGGAGCACCATGACCTGGCATGCCGATGTAGTTACCCGTGCCGCCGGTGCCGTCGGTTGCGAACTGATTGCCCCACTGGTCGAAGACATCGCCGTGAGGATTCGGGCCGATCGGGAAATGGAAGTTGATGTCAAACGTGACCGGATCCCATTCGTAAACACCGGTGCCGCCTGTTCCAAATCGCTTGGTTGGGCCCCAGGGAGTTTCAAAGTTTTCCGCGTGGAAGATACCGCGTGAAAAGTAGAACTTTCCGCCAGGGCTCATCACGAATGCGTTGGCTGTGTGATGAGTATCCGCGGAATCAAGACCGTGGAAGATGCGTTCCTTCACGTCGGCTCGATCGTCGCCGTCGGTGTCTTTGAGGAAGAAGATATCCGGAGCCATCGCGACCAGAACACCGCCATTCCAGAACTCAAAACCCGTTGGATTGTGCAAACCGTCGGCGAACGTGATGCATCGATCGGCCACGCCATCATTGTCATCGTCCGGGAAGATCAGCAGCTTGTCGTTCATCGCCTCCAGCGGATTCCAGTGCGGATATGTCGGCCACGCTGCGACCCACAGACGTCCATCGGGATCAACGGCACTCTGCACGGGATTGACAAGGTCCGAGAACATTTCTTCGGAGGCAAAGACGTTAACCTTCATCCCCTGATGGATCGTCATCTTCTCGATGGCTTCAGCCGCTCCGAGAAACTTATGACGACCATCTTCAAGTTCTCCCGGCTTGTTGGTTTTGACTTCAAGAGGCTTAGGAAGATTGCTGTCGTCTGGCTCAATCGTCTTGCCGTCAGCGGCAGCCCAGACGACGGCATCGCGATTCGCCGTCATGACTTCGAGAATCTCCAGTTCTCGCTGCATCACGTCGAAGTTCGTTTGTCCATCGACAAATTGCAAACCGGATCGCCCGCCGAAAACGCTGTAGCCATCGGTGGCTCGATAGACGTTGTGCCAGATGTGGTTCTTGGCGAGGACGGCTTTTCGGATGTCTTCGAACTTCGCAATCTCCGCCTGCGGTGCGTCTTTATCCACCAGCGCCTGACGGTCGAAGGCAATTGCTATGCCCTGGCTGCCAGTCTCGGTGATATGAACTCCGTTAATGGTCAAAGGAAAGAACGCAATCGTGCCGCCCGTCAGCTTGTCAGGGTAGTCGAATCCGAATCGGTCGCGTTTCTGCCCTTCGAGATTGCGAAGCGGACTACCATCAATGCCGACGAGCTTCATCATTTCCTGTGAGTGGTGAAACAGATCGACGAACAGTACAGCTTTCTCGCTGGCGACCTTTCCCATCTCCGTCGTGTACAGCTCCAGATTCTTATTCTGCTCCTTCCCATCCGGCAGATGCGGCCACTTCAGATCTTCAAACGCGATCGGCGAACACAGCACCAGCCTCGGAGCTGATTCGCCGTTGTACTTCTGCCCTAGCGTATGATCGATGAACGCTTCCAGATCCTTCCGAAACTGTGGCAGGCCCGCTTCACCAGCGTACGATTCGTTGTAGCCGAAAAACGCAATGATCACGTCGGCTTTGACTTTGTTCAGCCATTCATCAGGCGAACCAAAATTATCTGATCGAGGTCGTTCGGTCAGCGTATCGCCGCTGAACCCCAGATCGCGCACGACCAGATTGTGTTCCGGGAAGCGATAGTGCAGCGTCGCCTCCAAATGGCCGTAATGCTGCAGCCGATCGGCCAGAGTATTACCGATGATGGCGATGTGGTCGCCTTTCTCCAGCTTCAATAGTTCTTGCTGAGCCTCCACAGGCTGAATCAGCATCAATAGCAAACCAGAAGCCAGAACAAGGGCGCAACGAGCGGATGACAGCAGCATGAGCTACTCTCCGAAGGCGGTTGGTGAGGAAGCGTGCACGGAGGAAACTTTGGACAGCTTCGCAAGTTCTGGCAGGTGGTCAAGCGAACCCTCGGACCACTGCTTGATCGAATTCCCGTGATCGATGTCCGGTACGACTTCATTTGAGGCATTCAGTATCCGTTTTTGAGTTTCCGGATACCTCGGACAAATGCCTTTCAACGGGCGTTATGGAAGATTCAAGGGGGCAAACTGTCACGGACAAGATGATTTCGCAACGGTACCCTGTACCCATACCCCAAACGACCTTCCGCTTCCGTCGTCCAGGGTGCTTCATTAGCATCTCCCGGTCGAAAGGACACACGTTCCGTGAGATTCCGTCCAATCATTGACCTGGCTCGCAACAGCGACAACAGTCAAAGTTTATCGGATCAGCAGGCCGCCTTGAGGTTCACCTCCGGTTTCCCAAAATAAAGCTTCTGTTAAAGGCTTCGGGATGCAATCGTATTGATATGTCGACCATTGGCCCGTTGCTCGTGATCTGGATGCTGTTGCTTGCAGCGGTTCAGATTTACATGCTGGCCCTTTACATCAAGACGCTATCGAACGTAGACGCGACACCGTCAGACGCCAGAAACTATTCGCCAATGCTGGTGGTGTTGTCTCTGCGCGGAGCTGATCCTTATTTGCGTGACAGTCTGACCAGGCTACTGACTTCAGACTACCCGGATGTTCGCTTCAGAATTGTTATTGATTCGGCCGACGATCCATCTCTGACGATCGTCGATGCATTTTTGCAGGAACGAGACGATGCTCGCGTCGAACGGATGATACTGAAAAATCGATTGCCACATTGCGGTGGAAAGGTCAGTGGCCTTTTGGAGGCGACGGAGTCCATACCGGAAAACTGCCAACTCGTGGCGTGGATCGACGGTGATTCGTTGCTGCATCGCACGGCATTAAGGGAGCTGGCTGATGGACTGCGTGACCCGAAAGTCGGGGCGGTTTCCGGAAATCGCTGGTACCTTCCACCGGAAGCCAGTCTTTCCGGGATCACTCGCATGTTCTGGAATGCGTTTGCTGTTCCAACAATGAACATGGTGGGGATTTTATGGGGCGGTTGCATGGCCATGCGAGCGGCCGATTTGCGGAATCCGGAACTGCGAAGTCTCCTTGCCAACTCCTTCATCGAAGATTCAACGATTTGCAACTATGTGAGATCAAGCGGCCGTACGACCGCGATGATCGCCGCCGCTTTTCTATTGAATCGCGAAACGATTTCTCTTCGCGACCATTATCGTTTCGCGACCCGACAATTATTCACCGTCCGCATCGATAATTCACGCTGGTGGCTGGTCGCGACGCACATGCTGGCGTTGAATCTGACAATCCTGTTGATGCTTATCCCCATGTCAATGCCCTGGCTGCAATGGTGGAAAGAAATCTGTGTCGTCTATCTGCTTCTTACAGGACTGTCTCTTACTGCGATCCCTTTCGGACATCTCAGAGTCTGCAGAATTTTGCGAGATCGTGGTGAAAGTGTTCCTCGAATTTCGCTGTCACAATGGGCGTTGTTTCCTCTGGCTGTCTTTATGCCAAATCAATTGAATCTGATTTCGACTCTGAATGCCTTCTTCATCCGCCGGATCACCTGGCGAGGTATCACGTACGAATTCGGCGGTCGTCAAAAGTGCCGAATTGTCAACGTGGAACCAATGGGCAACTCTGCACCAGCGGGCCGATCCGTCGTATAGTCCGGTTGCGCTGCAGAAAAACCATGACCGCAACCAGCCCCGCATTAAGCATCAGGACCCAGGACCTGGTCGAACAGGATTGGTCGACGTCGATGCTTATCGCCAAACTGCCCAGACCAATTTAAATCCGGCGTTCAACAGAAGGCATCTCATCAATCGTTCCTTCAGCCTCAGCAATCAACTTTCCGTTATCGTCATCAATGATCCAGATGACATGGGTAACCGTACAAATCAAATACCCATTTCAGACGTGAGTGAACTCGCCGCATGGTGTCCTTATCCATACGAAACGCATTCTTCTTATAGGCCTTTAGAGCCGGTAACTGGGCCTGAATCTTTGGTTCCACCAAATTCCAGCCGGGAAGACTGATTGCTTGATAGATCTGACGAATCTGCCCCAGTGGGTCCTGCTCCAGATCTTCAAAACGGATTTCATGCAGCCGACCTTTCGGAATCAACCCCTTTGTCTCTTCGTAGGTTCGAATACATTTCTCGTAGAAGTACAGTGTGTCTTCTTCGTTGGCTGAGAAGTCCGGTGGTCCGAGGGAGTTTTCTGTAAACATCGTCCTGCGGAGATGGAGTGTCGACTGATAGACTGCATACGGATCGCGATTGATGTAAACGAAACGCGCATCCGGGAACATTTCCAGCAACGTGCTGATTCGAAACGTATGAGCCGGCGTTTTGGTCACAATCGAACTGTTTTTGCGATACGTGAGTTTTTTGAGCAGCCTCAGAAAGGACTGCTTCCAGATCGATCGCTCCGACTCCGTCATATCACGAGGATCAAAATAGCGTTCATAAGCCTCACGACGATCGGAGAAGGCCGTCATCAGGTAAGGTGAAATCTGACAGTCTAGGGCGAGGGCGATGTCTTCTTCCTGAGGCTCTTCCCAGCCAGCCGCGACGTTGTCCATCGGGCGGGTTTCGGGGAGAAAACGCTTCGTCAGGGGAGCCAGAATCCGCTCAGTCAGCAGAAAGTGGCCTGGATTCACGCACTGGTAGAGGTTGGGAAATGTCACCTGAGGATCCAGGGACATCAGATTATGCAGCATCGTTGTGCCACTTCTCCAGTGCCCCAGAATGAACAAAGGGGGATGGAGAATCTCGGTTCGGGCCACCTGCCTCCCGAAGAACAACTTTTCCAGTACGCCGTAGAGCGAGTTGAGGCCACTGACAAACGCGATCGTGATCCATCTTGGAAGATAGGCCCACGATATTCTGGGCTTCATCCGGAGCAAATTCCACAGCCCGGAGACCGTAAGACCATGCCACATGCAGATCAACCCCTGCCGCGAAGCTTTAACGGCAGGCTTGGAAGGCTCAGATGAAGAACGCTGTTGGGGAATTGTTGCACTCATTGATCAATTGAGGAGGTCAGCTACGGAAATGCTGAAGCAAAATGGCGACGACAACGACGTGACAACAACGATAACAGGGCGTCCACTGAGATGTCCTGAGCAACTTGATGCTTCTGACAATCTACACTGCAGATAACGATCGTCTCTGAATTCATCCACATACGTCAACAGCGACGCAATTCATGCCACCGCCACGAAAAACAGGTCTCTGCCCTGATAGTGTCTACTTTTGATGCCGCATGGCCAACCGTCGAACGATTCTTGTGCAGGAATTTGTAAGAATTCATCCGTTGACCAGGTCCGCTTTAGCCGTACACTCCTCGCATGGCGAGAAACGAGATCAGTCCGGAGTTTGAAAAAATCCTTCGTACCGCAGCAAAGCTGGCGGAGGAGGTTCATGCTGCGGCGCTGATTCTGCTGGCGGAACAGCCCGTTGACTTCGCAATGCTGAAGAAAAACGCCACCGCTTTCCGGCTTATTATCGCGTCAGACCGCAAAGAAATTCAGGACGCGGCGCGTCAGGATGACGTCGACGTCGTCGAAATTCAGCAGGAACCACAAACTCGACATTTCCAGGTGTCTCAGGTCCTGCTTGAAGCGATCGCCGATGAACTTTTGCAGACCGGCGACGTCGTGGTCGTGGTTTACTCAGCTTACGAAAAAGAAGGTTGCGATACGATCAGCGTCGTTCGGCTGGCGGAGCAACTGGCCAAGTTGACCTCGCGAGATCTCCAGCGATTGGAAACCAAGGTTCCGCTGGAAACGCTACGAATCGTGGTCGACCTCGCCTGCGACATCGGGCGTGAAGGCCGCGAAGGAAAGCCCGTGGGAACGCTGTTTGTGGTGGGCAACCATCGCAAAGTCATGGAACTGTCTCAGGAACAGGTTCACGACCCATTTCGTGGCTACCCCAAGACCGAACGATCCATCCGTAATCCTCGCGTCCGCGAAAGCATCAAGGAACTGGCTCAGATCGACGGAGCCTTTGTGATCTCCTCCGACGGGCTGGCCATTGCCGCTGGACGACATCTGCGAGCCTCCGCAGAAGGGCTGACGCTCTCCAAGGGTCTGGGTTCTCGACATTGGGCGGCCGCAGAAATCTCCAAAGCCACCGGTGCGATCGCAATCGCTGTTTCGGAATCCACTGGAACCGTGCGAGTCTTTCAGGATGGAATCATCGTGCTTCGCATTGAGCCGATGCGAAACGCCATGAAATGGCATGACGTTAACGCTGACGGCCTCGTCGACTGAAGCATCTGATTGCTGGTCGTCAAAGCGTCCCGCATTCCTCGCGGGCTCAATCTGCACGCTGGTTATCAGCGATCCTGGTTACCAGCGATCACAGCCCGGCCGTCTCCTCGCCTGAGCTTAGGTTTCGCACCTACGAATCAGTCACATTTATCTCCCGTGGCGATCCGATGACTTGCATGTTCCATCCCCCGAACCAATTATACCCAAGGGACTCAAAACAAATACACTCAGGGTGAGTACGCTCCGGGCCTCGGTATGCCAGATAAACAGGACATAATCCCCGAAACCTTGACGAGCCAATCCGCCGACTCGCTGTCACCACCGTCGCCAAA
>CANHVD010000245.1 GCA_947463775.1 Planctomycetaceae bacterium
CACGGGCTCAGTTGTACTCATTATGGCGGAGAATGCCATGAGATGGGTGTGATGATGCTGGTGTTCAGCCCATGCCTGTATTGCGACGTGACTGATTCGTGGATGCTGAAGAATAAATGGCATCGCATCGTTATCGGTGCAGCCGGAATGTATATCGAAGTCATCTTGTCCGCCTTTGCGATCTACGTATGGTGGTTAACAAAGCCCGGACTGCTGCATCACCTGGCTCTGAACACGTTCTTTGTGACAACAATCACCACCGTCATTTTCAACGCCAATCCGCTGATGCGTTTCGACGGTTACTACATGATGAGCGACTTTCTGGAGATTCCGAATCTCCGTCAGAAGTCTGAAAAGCTGCTCAAGGAAGCCTTTTCGTGGTACTGTCTGGGAATCGAATCCAGGCCGGACCCGTTTATGCCGGAAACTGGTCGCGCGTGGTTCGTGACTTATGCGATTGCGGCCTGGTGCTATCGCTGGGTTGTCCTGGTTTCCATCAGCATGTTCCTTTACACCGTGCTGAAACCATATGACCTGCAGAGCCTTGGGGTCACAATGCTGATCTTCTCCATGGCCGGCATTTTCTTTGCAATGTTTCGTAGTATCTATCAAATCATCGCCACACCTCGGATGGAACCCATGAGCAAGACAAAAATGGCAATCTCCGGGACCATCTTTGCCGGTCTCATCTGGGTCGCATTCACGACTCCGATTCCATGGTACCACGAAGCTCCGTGTGTGCTTGAGCCACGTGGAGTTGTGACCGTATCCGCTCCGATCGCAGGCCAGGTGGTACTGCCCGAGGACTACCGGGAGTATTACGAATCACTTGCGGCGTTTGAGACCAACATTCGCGGAAAGCTGCGAAAGAAGGCTGATACATCAGACCCCGATATGCTGCTCATTGACCCCGCAAAGCTGAAGCTGCTGGAAGGCATGCCGACCCCGGACGAATACGCTCGTATCCCGCGAAATGGAGAAACCGTTAAGAAGGACGAAGTGATCGCCATTTTGGAGCAGGCCGACGACTACAAACGCCGCGACGATCTTTACAGCCGGGTTGCAGAACTGTATCTGCGGTCGCTGGAGATTTCCCGCTACGACGAAATGTCTTACGTCAAAGGTGCAACCGATTCCCTGGCTCAGGCCATGATGCTGCAGGAAACTATTCGGGAACTTGTGAAGCTGAATGTGCAGCGAGTTGTCCGGGCGCCGTCTGAGGGCGTGCTGGTGGCCGCGAAACGCGTGCCCGAAGAGTCGGCCAGTGAGATTGATCCGATGAAGCTGGATCCCTGGCACGGAACGCCGCTCGATCCAAGGAACGCAGGCTGTCGAGTCGAAGCCGGACAAGAACTGGCCAGTATCGCACCGTCCGACAAAGTGCAGGCCGTGTTGTACGTTGACCAGGGTGATCGAGATGACCTTGGCGACAACATGGAAGTTGAAATTAAGCTGGATCACCTCGCCGACATTACATGGATCACAAAGGTGACTCAGGTTTCCCTCAAAGGTGAAGTGATGGCTCCTGAAGCGCTGACGACTCGCTTCAACGGACCGTTGGCGACCAAGCCAAGTACTCAGGGGCAGGAACAATTGGCCAGCACTGCCTTCCGCGCGATTGCAGAAATGCACTTCGACGATCCAGTGAGCCAGCCGGATTCAGTACTCATGAAGCCCGGCATGCGCGGAAATGCTCGATTCATCATTTCCAATCGAACGGCTGTTCACTGGCTTTGGCGATACTTGTCTGAGACATTCCGGTTTCGCGTTTAAAGCGATTCTGCGGCGTGACTCAATGAAACGAGGTCGATTCGACATCGAATCATCGGCGAGTACCGCTCCCCACAGAACTCTGCAGCACTTTGGCTTCCTGAAAGGTCCCACGCAATGCTCATCCTTTCCTTTGGCAGCCTGGCGATGAGACTCCAGTATTTTTCTACCGTGGGACTGGCCAGCCTGTTCTCGACGGTCGTGCTGACAAGCACCCTCATGGCTTCCGATCTGCCGGTCTCCGGCGCAAAGTTCACCGCCACTGATTCAATCAGTCTGGACATTGATCCCTTGCCGGATGCGAAGGAATGCCTTGAAGGATTGCGATGGAAGCCCGATGCCTTTGAAGTGACGTGTGAAAATGTCGAAGGCGAACATGGCGACCTGCTCATACGTTTTCCTTCAGCCATGCCGTCCGGGGATGCTATCAATGATAAAGTCTGTCTCGAATGGTACGTTGCCAAAGATGCATCTGGTCAGCCAGTAACGGCAAGGGCTGTCGTCGTGGTCCATGAATCCGGGCGCGGCATGACTGTCGGCAGGATCTTTGCTCGAGGTCTGGCCGCTCAGGGATTGCATACGTTTATGGTGCAGATGCCTGGCTACGGTGTTCGTCGCACAGAAAGCACAGGGAAGCCGGAGCTCATGCTGACGTCCATGAAGCAGGCCGTTGCTGACGTGCGTCGTGCTCGCGATGTGGTCGCCTGCATGCCACTTGTTGACGACACAATTGTAGGAGTTCAGGGCACCAGCCTTGGAGGGTTCGTCACTTCAACTGTCGCAGGGATGGACGATGGTTTTGACCGCGTCTACATTCTGCTGGCAGGAGGCAACCTGCATGATGTCGTATTGAGTGGCGCTAAGGATGCCGCCAAAGTCCGGGAACGACTGGAATCGCTGGGAATCAACGGCGATAAAGTTCGTGAGTTGGCTCGCCCCGTCGAACCCTTGCGACTGGCTCATCGCATTAATCCGCAGACCACATGGCTGTACAGCGGAAAGTACGATGACGTCGTGCCGCCAAAATGCAGTTTCGCGTTGGCAGAAGCCGCCAAACTTCCGGAAGGTCACCACATTGAAATGCCGGCCGATCACTACTCGGGAATCGTGTTCCTTCCATCCGTGATGGTCGAGATCAAGAAGAGCATGCAGGACGAATAAAGCCATAACCTGCGGGGAAATTACAGTGCCCCTTCAACGCGGACTGTCAATCAACTGTCAATCAAAGGCATTCGCACGTTGACCAAATCATGACCATTAAAGTTCCTTCAGCCGTTTTTTTGCGTCTTCCACTTTGGCATGCTGCGGATAACCTTCGATCAACTGCTGATAGCAATTCTTCGCCTGTTCGACATCCTTGAGAACTTCAAAGCATCGAGCCGCCTCGAATAACGCCATCGCAGACCATTCCGGATGACGGTAAGCAAAGGCCGCTTTCAGAAAATGCTTAGTTGCTTCTTTGTGGTTCTTCTGAGCAAAGAAGCATTCACCGATCATGAAACGAGCTTTCGCGGCGGTCTCGGTATCGGTCTCCTCCGTCACCTTCTCATAGGCTTTAATCGCCTCTTCGATCTTATCCTGCTGCTGCAAAGCCCAGCCTGCTCCATACCGGGCTTCAGATTTCAATTCAAAGTCCGGATACTCGTTCAGAACTCTCTGATGATACTTCAGGCTGTCTGACCATTTCTCCAAAGCCGCCGCACACTCTCCCGAGCGAAAAATTGCCAGTGCAGCATAAGTTGATTGATTCGCCGCAATCACCGGGGCGTAATGACCAAGGGCTGCCTCCCACTGCTTTTGGCGATAGTCACATTCCGCCAGAAGGAACTCAGCATCCCCGGCCAGAGCCCCTTGCGGAAACTGCTTCAATTGCGTCGTGAATCCGGCAGCAGCTTCTTTCAGCAGGTCCTGCTTGAAGTAGCTCCATGCGAGTTTGTGCGCAGCCTTCTCACCCAGTTCACTGTCTCCGGCTTTTGCCAAAGTGCTCTGGTAGGCCTTTGCGGCTTCCGCGTACTTCTCTGTTTCATACAGTGATTCACTCACTCGAAACAGGCTTTCCACCGCCAAAGGACTCTCTGAGTAATCCTGGCCAAGCCGCTGGAACGCAGCAATGGATTCCGGCTGTTGTCCCAATTCAAAATGAGCCCAACCTAATTCATAGAGAACTTTGTCCGCATCTGCATACTTGGCATCAGCCTTCAGGATTCCCGCGTAAACTTTGGCAGCGTCAGCAAACTTCTGCTGCCCCGCCAACGACAACCCCTGCAGATACTGAGCATCCAACGAGTCCTTCTGAGAAGGCGATGATTTCAGATACTCCAGCACATTCTTTTCAGCGGCCTCATACTGCTGTAGCTGGAACTCCGCCATGGCTCGCACATACAGCCCCTTGCGAGCCTGTTCCGATCCTGCATAGTTCTTTACTAATGATTCCACAGCTTCTACGGCAGCCGCAGGATTGCCCTTTTTGAACTGACACCAGCTCAGGCCATACTGAGCGAGAGCCGCAAACTTGCCCTGAGGCCACGACTTTATAACTGCAGCATACTCAGCCACGGCATCATCGAAATTCCCCGAGGCATAAGCGACTTCTCCCAACCGAAACGTCGCTTCTTCAAGCACATTGCTTTTCGGATACTGAGTCTGCAGTTGTTTTAGCCTGGCGGCGCTGTCAGTCGGACGATCCAAACGACGATAAACATCCGCCAGAATCAGCAGTGTCTGGTCCGACTGCTCATGATCAGGTTTTGCCTTGAGCGATTCCTCAAAGCGTTCAGAGGCAGCGGACAACTGCTCCTTAGCGAGTTCACATCGCCCCAGAACTGCAAGAGCCTCGCTTTTCAAGGCGGGATCGGACAGGGTGGCAAGAACCGGAGTCAGCCATTTGACAGCTTCATCAATTCGACCGGCTAACTGCAAACCAAGGCCAGCTCGCACTTTCGCCAGCGGGGCATTGGGATGATCAGGACTCTGCTTGAGGAACTCCTCATAGAGCTTCACAGCGGCATCAAATTCTTTCAGTAGCAGCCGCGATTCAGCTCCGATGAACATGACGTCCGGCAGAAGTTTATCCTGAGGAAAACTCTGCCGAAACAAGTCGGCGTTCCGTTTGGCCGCCGCGTTATCTCCCAGATCCAGCGCTGTCAGAGCCGACATGTATCCGGCCTGCGATGCAAGTTCCTCCTGAGGATACTTCTTTGCAAAGTCGGCATACAGGGCTGCCGTTTCTGTTCTTCTTTCGGGCAACTCATACAAAGCATCAATGCGTGTCAGGATAAGCTGCGGCAGAGCAGGGCTGCTGGAATGTTTCTTGATCGCCACATCCAGAACTTCCAATGCCTGCAAAGCACTCTTTTCTTTCAGCAATGCTCGCGCAATCCACTGACTCGCTTCCGCGGCTTCCGGCACGTCACGCTTCGCGACATTCTCCAGTCCTGTTCGAGCGACCGAATACTGCCCAATCAGATAGTAGCACTTCGCACCAGCGACCACGGACGTATCGTAGTGCTTCGTCTTCGGAAACTCCTTCGCCACGTTCCAATAGATCGCTCCAGCTTCCGCGTACTTTTCCTGTTCGTAAAGACAACGAGCCTGACGCAACATGGCCGTGTCCGCAAGTGGAAACTCTTTGGCTCGACTCACCAGTTCAAACTGTTTCGCGGCCTCGACAAACTTCTGTTCTGCAAAAAGACATTCCCCGTTTCGCATCCGAACTTCCGTCAACAAAACATGCGTCGGAAATCGCTTTTCAAAATCCGCGAAGGTCTGCTGAGCATCGGATGGCTGCTTTAGCGATTCCAGACAAACTCCCAACGCATAAAGCGAGTCCGGGACGAGTTCATCCTGAGGAAAACTTTTGGCAAGTTCGCGATAGCTGTCAGCCGCTTCCTGCAGACGGTTCTGCTGGTACTGACTCTCACCTCGATAGTACATCGCCCGAGCCACAAATTCACTCTTTGGGAAGTCTTTGCCCAGTCGCACAAACAGGGCCTCCGCCCGCGCGTAGTCTTCAGGCTTCTTTGCTTCCTGAGCAAGGCTGTACCACGCCGTTCCGCAGTTCAGAATGGACTGATCGAGCAATTCAAACTTCGGGTACTTTTCCAGCACGGAGGCGAACGTAGCGGCGGCTGTCGCATACTGCTTCGCCTGAAGCTGGCAGGTGCCGAGATAATGCGTGGCCTTATCCACGCGAGGATCTTGCGTGAACTTGGTCAGAAACGTTTGCCACTCTTCGATGGCCGAGTCATACAACTTCTGATTCTGGAAACCCACCGCGACCGCAAACTGCCGAGTCGCTGCTTCTGATTCCTGCCCACGGCTGCTCGCTGCAAACGGCCCCACAGCGAAAAACGCCAGCAGAAAAAGAAATGCTACGGCCCGATGTTTTACAGACTTGAGCATTCCGGCAGAGCACATGACTGAGTTCCTGATGTCATTCGTTTGAACTTTGTTTTCCGTCACCGAAGTCAAGGGTCTTTTGACGGTCTTCACGCCCCAGCTCCTTGTACAGAAAGCTGGGCTGGATGTCTTTATTCTTCTGATACTTGCCCGTGCTGTATTCGGTAATCTCACCTTCCACCGTATGGTAGAAGACCTGGCAAACCTGCACGCCAGGATAAATCCGAATCGGCTGGATGGCAATCATCTCCAGCGTCCAGTACCCACAAAAGCCCACGTCACCGAAGCCAGCAGTGACATGCACAAACATCCCCAGCCGACCGATCGAAGATCTGCCTTCAAGCATCGGCACGAGGTTGCGAGTTTCCGTGTACTCAATCGTGCGACCAAGATACATCTGATTTGGCTGCAGGACTAATCCTTCCGGCGGAATCAGGATCCTGCGAAAGCGATTGGGACGCTTCATGTCCAGGATGATTTCTTCATAGACCAGAAGTTCATCATGCAGGCGCAAGTTGTAACTGTTGGGATTGAGCTGATCCTCGTTGAAAGGATCGATGCCAATATCAGTACCGAGGCGAGCCTTGATTTCGCTGCCGCTAAGAATCATGGAACACCTGCCGTCCGAAAGACTCGGTAGCGGCTTCTGCAGAGGGTCTGTGGGGATAAGTTCATAAGCTGACAGCCCGGTGAACTCCCTCCGGGAGCCTGACGGCCTGAACAGCAACGAGAATAACGAGCGATCGCTCTTGATGATTCAAAGCACTTCCTGTGCGCCGGCAGACCAGAATTCCACCAGCAGTGCGGAGAGTACGGCAGTCGACTGCGGGATTCAACCGGACATCAGTTTTCCGAAATTGTTCCGGTCACCGTCATTTGATACTGACCGCCCTGCAGAGTGGCCAGGTTTCCCGTCAGAAACTGCACATTCATTGTGATTGTCGCATTGCCAGGGCCTGTGCAGGAGACCTGAACCGCGGCTGTCTCATCGCCACTGGCGTAGTCCGTCCGGTCATCAGCGACATCAAACCGCCACCGCGCGCTTGAGTTGCCCGAAATTCGAGTCAATCTCAGCCGAGCGTCACGTTTGAAACCCGGACTGTTAACATGCCGGAAAGCATGATCTGTGGTAAAGCGAATGGTCGCCCCGGTGCCGGAAGTCGTCCGTGCGGACCACAACTGGCTGGAAAACATCACATCAGAACCCGTCATCGGGTGAGTTGCCGTTCGGTTCGGGCTCAACGCATCCAGCTGCATCGCAGGGGCAACACGGACCTGATACCGAGTTGCATCCTGAGCGTACAACTCCTGCACCGCCGACAGCAGCAGGATCACCGGCATGAATTGTCGAGCAAAAACATTCATCGGAATGCCGCAAAGTCCACTGGGTCCGCCGACTGACGATGCACGCTCATCCTGAACGCCATCCGGGGAAACCCTATCCCTCAAATACCGGTCGACAAGCCACTGAACTCGGCGAATGATCCAACCATCGGATCTCAAACAGGAATCGCTGCCAGATCGACTCCAATCGTTACATGCCGCACAATCCGAATGCTGCGTGAACGCAACAAATGATGTGATCCCCTACAGATCTTTCATCCGCCGCCAAGCATCACTGTGGCGAACAACCGACCGCGCCTCCGCCAGTCGACAGAGATCATCCATCGTTCGCAAGGTCTTCTTGACTGGCCAAGTCGACGTCTTGTATCAGCGCGTATGAGGCCTCTATCATCACGGAGCAATGCTTCGAGTGGACACAACCGCAAGAACGAAACTCCCTCGGAGAATCGGGGCACAGTC
>CANHVD010000246.1 GCA_947463775.1 Planctomycetaceae bacterium
CCCAGAAAAGTGGTCACCAGAACTGCATAGCCTCCCAGAGCCGTAAAGTCGCGCATGGCCTCCTCAAGTTGCGGAGGTCCGATCATACGGGACGGGTTGTCGGGCTGCCGCAAAATCTCCACGATCTGATGATCCAGATCTTTGTCGGCGAAATTCGATCGCGCATTTACCCATTCAAAGATTCCCCATGCCAGGCCAACAAGACACAGAGTAATGGGGAGCATTCGCAGATACGGGGGAGATGACATGTTGCCGTTTTTTCAGAGACTCTAAAAACAAAATCAGGCATCGATCAATACTTTTCAGCGATGTCCTGAACTGCGTCGATTACGAAGTTCGGTCAGTCGTACAAGAAATTCCGCCTCCTTGCCACGATCAACCGGATTGTAGTATTTTCGATCCACGCCGAGGTAATCCTGATTGACCCAGCCCTCAGTTCCATCGTGAGCATACTGATAACCAACACCGTGCCCCATCTTTGCCGCCCCTGCATAGTGACCATCTCGAAGATGCATGGGCACGGGGACCAGCGTATTCTGTTTGACATCGGCAATCGCCGCATCAATCGCGATATACGAGGCATTTGATTTTGGTGCGCAGGAAAGATACGTGGTGGCTTGTGCGAGGTTAATACGGCATTCGGGCATGCCGATCGTTTCTGTGGCCTGCCACGCTGCAGTGGCAATCGGCAGTCCCATGGGATCGGCATTGCCAATGTCTTCTGAAGCTGCGATCACAAGTCGCCGAGCAATGAAGCGAGGATCCTCACCGGATTCCAGCATCCGCGCCAGCCAGTAGAGAGCCGCATCAGGATCACTTCCACGAATGCTCTTGATGAACGCACTGGCAACGTCGTAGTGATCATCCCCGTTGGGGTCGAAACGAATCACTCGCTTCTGCATCGATTCTTCAGCGACGCTTTGATCGACAAGTTTAGTTGTTCGAGCGACCGACAGAACGGCAATTTCAAGAGCCGTTAATGCACGTCGACCATCGCCATCTGAAAGAGTTGCAAGAAACTCAAGGGCCTCTGGCTGAACCGCAACTTTATGACTCGCCAGACCACGGCGATCATCACTAAGTGCCCGCTGCATCAGATTGATCAGATCCGACTTATCAAGCTCTCGGAATTCAAAAACCTGACTTCGACTGATTAGCGGAGCGACCAGAGAGAAGAATGGATTTGCAGTGGTTGCCCCGATCAAAGAAATCGTCCCGCTCTCAACGTCCGGCAAGAGAATGTCTTGCTGGCTGCGACTGAAGCGATGTAACTCATCAATAAAAAGTACTGTCTGAGTTCCATCGGCTGCTAATCGATCAGCTGCGGCCTGAAGAACTTCGCGCACCTCACGCACACCTGCTGTCGTAGCATTCAAACGTTCAAAGTGTCGCTGAGTCTGCCTCGCTATCAGTTCCGCGAGAGTTGTCTTTCCTGTTCCTGGCGGACCATAAAAAATCATGGAACCGATTCGGTCTGCATCCAGCATTCTCCGAAGCAGCTTTCCGTCACCCAGAATGTGGGTCTGGCCGGAGAACTCCGCCAATGTCGCAGGTCTCATCCGAGCGGCCAGTGGCTTAGCGCTTTCGCGATTGTTTTGTTCTGCCGCAGCAAAAAGATTCATAATGAAGGCCTCAGAGAACGAAAGTTTGCAGACCGAGCCGAAAATCGCCGCCCATGGTACGTGTCCGGGCCAAAAACGTCCTGATTACGATACAAAGCGGCATTGTAACGGCCTGCCTGGGATGTTCTTTCCGACAGGCATCCTTCAATCTCATGTTTTTCCGCTGCCCAGGTTTGAAATCAGTGGCAGGGCTGAGTTCCTACGGACAGAATTCCATAGAACTAGACAGCTTCGTCTCAGATATTCCAGGCCAAGAGGCTATTTGGACTCAATTCATGGTGGCAATTCTACATCCAACTGGACCTGGAATGCAGATTCCCATCGACCGAGCCGTCGTTCTTATCGGACGCAGCCCGGAGTGTGATGTCGTCCTTGATGTCAGTTCAAAGATTTCTCGAATGCATTGTGCTCTGGTTCAGGTTGATACGGCGTACTACATTCGTGATCTTGGCAGCCTGAACGGAGTAACCGTTGCTGGCGAAAGGGTTGAGAAGGACGTCAAGCTTACGAATGGCACCGAAGTCCAGATCGGTGACGTGAAATTCCTTTTCCTTGAAAACGTGCTTCCTGCTGCCCGAGCTGCCAAAGCAGCACCAGCAAAAGGGACTCCAGTCTTCATTGATGAAACAATTGAGGTTCTGGATGTTGAGGAAGTGGAGGTCGTCGAAGCAACTGCCCCACGTCGACCAATAGCGGGATCAACCCCTGGTCGCATGCCCACTCTGCGAACCGATGTCGATGACGCTGAAATTATCGATGCCGAAGTTATTGAGGACGTCGAGATACTCGACGCCATGGAGATCATTGAAGACGTTGAAATCATCGAACATGTAGAAGTTATCGATGATGGCGACATTATTGAAGACGTTCAAGTCGTTGAGGATATCGACGTTATTGAAGACGTCGAAATCATTGATGAGCAACCTCGAAGATCGCGCCCTCGACCGAGGCTTCGATGATGGAACAGGCGGTTCATTCTGTGCCAGGCAACCTTGGCAGTTTGCAGGCAGCCGATTTTGAATCGTTGACTGACTACCGGTGACCGACAGTGTTGACGCCATTATCGCAACAAAGATCCCAAGGACGTCAGTCCAATGGACTCGCGATTCACGAACGGCTCCCCAAAGGCTTTCCCGATTGACCAACCCCAGTACCTCGCTCGATCACGGATGTCGTCAATAACGGTGGGGAACGACTCCGATTTGCCCTTGATCAACTGGCTCTCATAAGCCTTCACAGCCTGCATCTTCGTTTCAATATCAGAAGAAACATCAAGCACAAACGACGCCACCGGATGAATACGCAAATGGATGCTGAAGTAATGAAGCAGCATGGGTGACCAGAACGGATCACCGTCCATGTCTGAACGACTTAGCTTTGCCCAGAATCTTGCATCGTCCACGAGACTACTGGCCGCTACATGATCGGGATGGACGTCTTGCCAGTAGGGAGCCAGGATGATCTGAGGTCGCACGAGTCTGATCACCTGTGCCAGTTGTCTTCGAGATTCCAGAGTTGGCTGCAAACTGCGATTGGGTAACCCAAGATTAGATCTCCAGGTCAGGCCGAGGATCTCAGTTGCTGCTGCAGTCTCCTGCTGCCGAAGGGCAAGAGAACCATGAGGCGTTGGTTCGCCAGTTGTCAGATCCACAACGCCGACGCGCAGATTCTGCCGCAATGAAGAGGCGATGGTACCTCCTACGCTGATTTCCGCGTCATCAGGATGAGGCGATACAACAAGTATGTCGAGTGGCTGCATAAAATCCTCTGGGCGCAAGGAACCGGTGTAATACACTCGCGACGAATTCGACTCACCAGTTGCGATGTGTTGAATTCTGATTCCTGTGACGTTGACCGTCACTGCTGCGAACACCGTATTGTCCGAGGATTTCCATGATTCGTTTTCGAATGCCAATAGTTATTCTCGGACTTCTGGCCATCACGGTCACAGGCTGCGGTCTGGTGGAGCATCCAAAATCTGCCATGCGGCGAATGACACGTATGTTCACGCCAAATCCGGACGATTGGGACAAGGGTGCCGACGAAGACGCGGGCGAATGGGACTTTGTAGGGGACGAAGCACGCGGTGATCAGGCCCGTGAGAAGGATCCGGACCCCTGGTTCAAGAAACATCTGATGTCAGAAAAAGCCAATAGCATCGAGCGAAACCTCGGCATCGACTGAGTTTAATCGGCAAAAAACGCTCTGGACACATTTTCACAGATTGGGTACACCACCGGCGATTTCTGCGGGTCTGTGCGCGAGAATTGCAGAAGTTGCAGGTCTGAAAGGTACTTTCCTTCCTGCCTGAGCCCATAGGATTGGTCTCAGCCGGGTTCCCAAACCTGAACGTGTTCCGCGCTTCCACTCAGACTGTTCACAGTCAGGATTGGAATTGAGCCTTTTTTGCAGGAAACCGACAGGATGTCCAGGTTCCCAATACGCATTTTTATCGCTATTGAAGTGCCCGCACTGTTAGCAGCAATCAGCGGCTGCATGTATCAGCAGCCGATGTATCAACCTGGCCCTTACGGTCAGCAAATGTATGGTGCTCCTGGCGGATATGTGCAGCCTGGAACAATGGTGGTTCCGCCGTCTAATGGAACTCCGTACCCACCGGGAAGCACGTATGACAGTGCTCCTCGCGCCGACGATTTCAACGCAGAAAAAGGTACATCTGGCGGGAAGTTCTTTGGCGAAGATGGTGGTGTCCCGACTCCAAAAGACACCGGACCAGATACGGGTGTCCAACAATTCAATCGTGACCTTGGAACCTGACTTCGACCTCACAAGCTCCGAAATAAAAAAACCTCGAGCCGCCATGTGGTGACTCGAGGTTTTCAGTGCGTGGCTGAAGTACGGCTTTACTACTTCTTTTCCGGAAGTTCCATAACTTCGACTTTGCGAATGAAGACATGGCTGCCCGGGTCATGCTGCTGAAAAGCAAAGTGACCTTCTTTGAACGTCTGGTTGAAATCGAGGTACTCGTAAAGTTCGTTGCCGTCGACGGTGATCTTGATTCGAGTTACTGCTCGCCCACGCCACACATCGTCACGAACTTCCAGGTCATATGTGAACCATGTATCCGGCTTCACATGCTGTTGATAGACATGACACATTCCGTATAGCGAACCTGTTCGGATCGGATCGGTGTGAGTGCTGTCAATCTGAGCTTCATAGCCATCCGTAAAGCCAGGCTTGCGAGTTGTCCGGAAATAAAGCCCTGAATTGCCCTTATCATTGATCTTTACTTCAGCGCGATAACGGAAATTTTTGAAGGGCCCTTTCACGTTTACCAGCATCGAAGCTTCACCGGATCCGGCAAGAGCCCCCTCTTTGACTTCCCAAACGCTCTTGTCGTTGCCAACTTTCTCCCAGCCATCCAGCGTCTTTCCATCAAACAGAGAAACCCATTTCTCTTCCTGCGCAAACACAGCGTTGCCTGAGCATACAGTGACCGCGGCAAGCATCGCCAAAACATACCAGTGCATAGACTTCATCATGAAATTGTTCCCGATTTGTGGTGGGCTGATCGAACGAACTTACGTACGACCAGAGACTAATCGAACCTCAGAAATTCTAGCGAAACCAATTCCCGGAAACCATGCCTCAGCCAATTCACGTGCAGCTGCGCCGTGAATGCTTTCGGGACACCCCGGACGTCCGCAACATTCAGCGCGGTGACTCACGCAGCAACACGCCGAGGCCGAAGGTATCCTCAAGCAGTGACGCCTTTTGCCGCAACTCCATGCGCTCGAGTGAAAGATCACCGGCTGAGTTTGTGACGTTAACTACCAGACGATTTTTCTCGATCGTACATTCGATATCTCGAACTCGCTGGCTGCCCGTATGATCCAGTGCCACGGCGACCCTTAAGATCCCGGCCAGACGAGACACGATAACACGACTGTCACGATCCAGTCGGGCAAAGGTCTCGTGAGTTGGCTTAGGTGATGCTCTGCGGTGGTATCGTGCAATCATCGCCACCAGTTGATGGTCCAGAGCATTCAGCCCAAACAGTTCGCTGTTCATGATGAGATAGTACGAATGCTTGTGATAGCCCGATAGCCCGACAAAGAGCCCTGTCTCATGCAAGAGGGCTGCGGCGTACAAAAGTGTCTCGCATCGAATATCCATACGATGTTCGGACTGCAATGAGCGGAAAAGCCTTCTGGCAAGATCCGCAACGTGCCGAGCGTGCTGCAGGTCGACCTGATACTTCCGAGCCAGCTCAAGGGCCGAGCTAATGATCTGATCACAGAAATCTGCGGACCAGTCATTCGATCGCAGCATTCCCTGAAGCAGAGCGTCACGCAGATTGAAACCAGTGATCAGCAAGTGCTGGCAGTTTAACAACTGAGCCAGTCGCAAATTCGCCAGCAGGGCGGGAACAAGGGTCTCGGCCTGAGAGAGCTCAATATGGTATTTCTGCATGATGCGATCGACGGTCATGGAGACCAGCCGGGAGGATAACTTTTCTATTTCCTCAACGGGTATTTTGGTCAGCCCGGAGCTTTGCAGATTGATCCCCAGCACACGGGCAGCAAACCGCATATCGCCACCCAGAGCCACAAACCCGGCCGCTCGCCCCTTTGGAACAAGATCAATCAGCGGCTCAACAGTTCTATCAATCTGGCCAATCATAATACTGCCAGCTCGACTGCGAGTTGCCTGAGATTGAAGCACCATTTGTTGCAATCGCAACGACCCAAGCCGATAGGGTTGCGAGTGAATAATGTCTTTCCCTTTCAGCACCAGCACTTCTGTATTGCCACCCCCGACTTCGGCAACCACAGTCATTGCATCTGTCAGCGTCGTATCGTTCTGCAGCAGCGGGCGAACGCCCAGATAGGTAACACGCGCGATCTCAGCATCGTCAATCAGCTCAACAGCGAAGCCAGTGGCAATGTAGATTCTGTCCAGAACCTCCAGACGGTTGGTCGCTTCACGAACGGCACTGGTGGCGACGATCCGGATATGCTTCGGATCGGTGCATTGGTACTCCTTCAACTTCCGCCGATAGCTCTTAAGAACTTTCACACACTCCTGCAAAGTCTTCCGTTGAATTTCTCCATTGGTGAAAGTGTCCTTACCGAGACTGACTCCGCGAACTAACTGCTCCAGAACTCGAACAGAAAGACTCCCGTCACTTTCCCCGATCGCCATGCGTATGGCTGATGTGCCTAATTCAATGACTGCCAGCGGAAACGTGTTTTTGATTCGCTGAGAATCAACGGGGGCTTCTGCACGCGGGGCGTCATTGCGAACCGATTGATCATTTCGATTAGGTTCAGTTGGGGTGTTCATGGCAACACTGGCTTCAGAGGAAATTAGGAGACCGTTTCGAAGGAAAGCGTCATGAGCCTACGTTTTTTTTTCCGACTTCACGGCGGACTCCTGACGCACCCATGCCGCAGCGCCCACGGCCCCTGCCAAGTCACCTAATTCACTGACCTTTAGTTTCGCGCAATCGGCGAGTGACGGTAGAACGTTGCGTTTGATGCCCTCTCGAACGCCCTCGAGATACAACTTTGGCATCGCTTCTACCAGACCACCTCCCAGAATCACAACATCAGGTGCAAGGATATTGATAAGGCTGCCGATTCCACGTCCTACCTGCTCTGCCGCTCGACGCACAATCATCTCGATTGCTTTGTCTCCCATGTCGATCGACTTTGCCAGAATCGAACTACGAATCTTTCCGATGTCAGTTCCCGCAAATTCTTTAAGGTGCGGTGCTTGTCCGCGAAAAACAGCTTTGGCTGCTTCCGCAGAAATCGCCAGTCGACTCGCCAACCCTTCCAGGGTCCCTACAGGTCCTACTCCAGCCGCTGCCCCTTCAGTCGCCATCTGAATAAAACCGACCTCCATACAAGATGACCGCGAACCTCTGAAGATCTTCCCTTCATAAACGCATCCGCCCCCAATCCCGGTGCCGGGGAAGACACCAAGCACACACCTTTGTCCCTGCCCTGCTCCAGCGATGTATTCACCGAAAACTCCGGCATCAACATCATTGCAGATGGCTGCAGGACATTTGAATCTTTTAGACAGAAATTCCTGCAGCGCAACATTCTTCCAGCCAAGGTTCGGCGCTTCCAGAATTACGCCGCGCTGCAGATCTAACGGACCCGGCACTCCCGCTCCAATTCCCGCGACCTCGTCCGGGTGCACCTCTGCCGCCTCAAGGGCCATGGTGATCGTTTCAGAGAGCCGCTCCAAAGCAACCTGCTCACCTTCGTTACCTCGAGTCTTCCGGCGTTTCTTGGCGAGCACCTTAAGTTTGTCGTCAAAAACGACGGCCATCATTTTGGTACCACCCAGATCAAATCCGATCCAAATGCG
>CANHVD010000247.1 GCA_947463775.1 Planctomycetaceae bacterium
AAATCGACCGGACTGCCCTCAGCCACCTTCTGCCCCTGATCCAGAAGCAGCAGTTGATCACACAATTCCGCTTCACTCATCAGGTGCGTTGCAACGATAACAGTCGTCCCCGAACCGCGAACATGGTTCAACACCAAGTCCCAGAAATCCTGACGAGCGCGAGGATCGAGGCCCGATGTCGGCTCATCCAGCAGCAGAACACGCGGGCTGTGCATCAATCCTTTCGCCAGCTCAACCCGGCGTTTCAAGCCTCCGGATAATTGCCCAACGAGAGTTGAAGCCCGATCGGCGAGCCCGAATCGCTCCAGCATCAATGCCAATCGCTCGCGCAGCACGGATCCATGAAGGCCGTAAATACGTCCATGGCAACTCAAGTTTTCACGCACAGTTAAACGCACGTCAACGGCAGGTGATTGAAACGTGACCCCCAGTTGCTTCCTGACCTCTTCCTGCCTTGTGGACACATCATGCCCACAGATATCAAGGCGTCCCTTCTGGACGGGGATCAGCGTGCTAAGCAATCGAAACAGAGTTGTCTTGCCCGACCCGTTCGGCCCCAGAAGACCAAACAGGCATCCTTCCCCAATGGAGAAGCTGAGTTCTCTCAGCGCGATGCGCTCGCCGTAGGAGTAGCTAAGAGATTCCGCGTTGATCACAGTCGCAGGCATGGCTTAACGCCAGAAAAAACAAGCCCGGCATCCAGAGGAGGCCGGGCTGAAGAAATTTCAAAAGTCTAACTCAGAACTTACTCCGCTGGAGCAGCTTCTGCTTCGGCGGCCGGTACTTCAGCATGTGAAGCCTCGTGAGATTCGAAATCACTGATCTCAGGGGCCCAGACGCCTGTCTGAGGAGCAACACTGATGTAGTACGATCGTCCAATGTCCGGAAACAAAGCAAGTGGAAGTCCGATGGACAAAATCGTCGTCGGGGCCAGCAGAACGTACTTCCAATTGCCTTCAAACTTAAGGTGCATGAAATACATCATCACGCACATCGCTTTAGCACAGGCCACAGCCAACACCAGAACAATCGTGACTGGCTTCGGCATATGCAACACGTCAAAAACCACAGACAACGCTGTGCAGCCGCAGAGCACAAAGAAGATAGCGAGGTAGTTAACGTGATGAGTGGCGTGATCATCGTGAGACATTGGAAACCCATTCAGGAACAAAACAGCTTCTGAGCCAAAAACACAGCCGACGTGAGACGACCTCAGATGATATACAGCATCGGGAACAAGAAGATCCAGACAAGGTCCACGAAGTGCCAGTACAGACCGCTATTCTCCAAAAAGTCGGTCCACTTCTCATCCAGTCCACTGCCCTGCTTAAGAACGACAGCAAACAGAATCATGCCCACGATCACGTGGATCGCATGGAAGCCAGTCATCAGAAAGTAACATGAAGCAAAGATATTCCCGTAGACGATTGGATGAGGATCGAAAACTCCGGCACTGACGTACGAACCGTACTGTTCGTTAGCCTTCATTTCCTTCAGCAGGTCTTTGACTTCCTCATACTTCAATTCCGGAAACTTGTCGCCTTGCTTCAGACTTTCACGTGCGGCAAGGTATTCAGCCGGAAGAGCTGGAACGGTCAGCGAAACATTCGCCACAATGTGCTGATGCAGATTCATCCACTTGCGGAACAATTCGAGATCGCCCGGAGCTGTAGCCTGATACTCGCGAAAGACGTAATCCGGCATACCCTCAGGTGGCTTTCCGTCAGGAATGGCCGCGATCAGATTCACTACGTTCACAATGTCATTCGGACGCTCAGTAACAACCGCACCACCATCGGTGTATTCGCGGAAGCGCTTTCGAACAACAACTTCCATTTCGCGGCTTACTTTGCTGATAGCCTGTGTTGGCGTCTCAGCGATATGCCCCGGTACGATGTCGTGCTGGATCTTACCAAGATACTCAACCGACTTAATGCCAAGGAACAGGAATGCCAGAATCATTGTTCCCGTCAGGTAAGTGCGAGCCTTCCCGAAGTTCTTCTGGGCCATGGCTTCGTGCGCCACAACGACCAGATAACTGGAGACGATCAACACAAAAGTATTGACCCCACCCAGCAATACGTTGATGTGGGTGTCTTTGGGATCAACTGGCCAGCCCTGAGACCCCAGTCGCAACACAATGTAGGAGCCGATGAACGCGGTAAAGAACATGATTTCCGTACCGAGGAAAAGCCACAGTCCGAGTTTTGAGTTCGGAATGGGAATCCCCATCTTCAGGGCCGGAGGTGCTGCAGTATGTGACATGGCGTTAAAGGCAATTCAAAAAGTCAGTCTCAGCAGGTGAGACGAATTCAGGACAACGAGACCAGCCGAAGGTAATCGGCGACCAGACAAATCAACATCGCAGGAAGACAGATCAATGAACCAACCATCAACTGACGGGCAGTGATGTTGGTGCGTGATGCAAAAAACCGAGCAGTCAACCAGAGATAACCCAGCGACAGGACCAAGGCCGCAGCCAGATATCCAGGACCAGCAAGTCCCACGAAACGTGGAAGACAACTGACAGGCACGAAGGCAACAGCATACACGAGTGCAACCCAGCCAGTCCGACGTCCTTCATCGTGAAACGAAGGCAGCATTTTCAAGCCCGCTGCCTGGTAGTCATCCCTATAAATCCAGCCAATGGCCAGAAAATGAGGAAACTGCCATACGAAGAACACTGCGAACAAGGCCAAAGCTTCAGCAGTGAGCCCTCCACCGGCGGCAAACCAACCCAGTACCGGCGGCATCGCTCCGGGAATTGCACCAACGGTCGTGCAGAGAATGCTGACTCGCTTTAAAGGGGTATAAACAAGCACGTATGTCAGCATCGTCAGGAGCGATGCAACACTGGTAAGCTCATTGACAAATAAATACAGAACCCCCGCACCTGTCAATGACAGTGTGATGCCGAAAGCAGTTCCCTCGAACCGAGTCATTCGCCCCGACGCAATCGGACGATCACCAGTGCGATCCATTCGAGAATCCGTCGAAGACTCCCACACCTGGTTCAACACACTCGACGCAGCCACCAGACAGCAAATCCCGAAGACCGCGTTCAGCAACTGAGGCCATGCAACTGTGATAGGCGAGGCCAGCAGAAATCCAGCAAACACAGCAGCAGCGGCCATGACAATGATTCGTGGTCGAACCATCTGGCGGTAATCTGCAATTCGCACACCCAAATCAAGCCCACGATAGCCGACCGTTCGGGACGAATCTTTGCATTCCACAACCGGAGACAACGCACTCATACGGCTGTCCCCCTTCCGTCCGCAACGCCGAAATCCAGCCGCAGACCAGATAGACAACCAGCTCGCCACAACTTGACCATACTGACAGCAGCAACCAACGTGGAAGCAAACAAAAACATTCCACCAACGGTGTGCAGTGAGCAAATCACAGCCTGTGAAAGCGATCCGGATGTCGCCACATAGCCAATCATAGGCAACCCGAAACGAGTCACATAAGACCCTGCTCCGAGTAGCAACTGAACGAGCAAGGCCGCCGCGATACCAACGCCGGACTTCCGCAACAATGAACTTTGGCAGCGAAGCAAACAGATCGATGCACTCGTACACACGATTGTTGCAATCACAGCGCCGATCAGGTGTTCGTTCAACATCATGTGCAAGTGTCGAAGCAATCCACCAAGCCCATACTGCCCGAGTATGGTGACAGGAGCTAACGCAACCAGAGCGGCTCCAACCGGTGTCAGACGCTCATCACGTTGCCCGAACCATTCTGACCACTTAGTCGAACACATTAAACGAAACACAATGCACATACAAAAGAATGAAGCGCCTGTGATGCTGTGCACCATGGCCAAATGCTGTCGATCAAAAAGAACGCGAGCACCACCCAGCAGTCCCTGCAGGATCACGGCGACAAGGATGCTGAAGGCGTATGTTCGCACCCAGCCTCTGCCAAGACGCCAAGCCGCCGCAAAGAGGACAATGCTGAGAAATCCAATGAGCATCCCAGCAAGCCGGTGACCATGCTCCGTAAACTTCTCCGGATTCGTGGCGAAGTCGCGGAACCAAGGATAGAGCAGCATGTTGTGACCATCAGAAGATGGCCAATCGGCAAAAGCCATCCCGGCTTTCAGCGTCGTCACAAGCGCACCCATGCCGATCGGAAGCAGGGCGACGAGACAGGTCGTCGTCGCCAGCTTACGAATCAATGGATGAACTGTCTCATGAGAAACTGACACTTGTAGCTTTCCGGGCTTGTCCAACGATTAGTGACCGTGGTTCGAAGATGCTTTGTAGCCAGCCGGCGGCGGTGACGTC
This sequence comes from Planctomycetaceae bacterium, assembly GCA_947463775.1. Lineage (GTDB taxonomy): Bacteria > Planctomycetota > Planctomycetia > Planctomycetales > Planctomycetaceae > SXXK01. The sequence goes on from CANHVD010000247.1 coordinate 4,296, forward strand.
TGCAGAATAAAGTCCTGCCCCATCGCCTCAGCTTCTGGAGACGAGTACTCGTATGGTCCGCGGTAGCAGACTGGAGGTACATCGAAGTTCCCATGTCCCGGAGGAGAAGGAGCCGACCATTCCAGACCGTTTGCACCCCATGGATTTCGTCCAGCCTTCTTTCCGAAGAAGAAGCTCAGGGCAAAGTTTCCAAGCAGCAAAAACTGAGCAAATCCCATGATGATCGCTGAGATCGTCATGAACTGATTCATAGGCAACAAGTGCTCAAGGTAACCGTGGAGGTAAGGATCTGCATACCGGCGAGGCATCCCAGCGATCCCCAACAAGTGCATCGGGAAGAACGTTCCGTTCATACCAATGAACGTTAAGGCAAAGTGCCACTTCTGCACGGTGTCGTTCATCTCACGACCGAACATCTTTGGGTACCAAAACTGAACCGCTGCGAATACCCCAAACAGCGTCGCTCCGAACAACACATAGTGGAAGTGAGCGACGATGAAATAGGTGTCGTGGAAGTAAATATCCACCGGAACGGCCGCCATGAAGATACCGCTCAATCCGCCAACCACGAACAAAGCCACGAAGGCGGCACAGTTCAGGAAGACCGCGTTGAACTTAATGTTGCCGTCCCAGATTGTCCCGATCCAGTTGAAGACTTTGATCGCAGATGGAAGAGCAATCATCATGGTCGAGGTCATGAAGGTCATGCCAAGAGCAGGGTTCATCCCGCTGGTAAACATATGATGCCCCCAGACGATGAAACCAAGCCCGGCGATCGCGGCCATTGAGTAAACCATCGGCTTGTATCCGAACACAGGCTTGCGGCACATACACGCGAGCATGTCGGAAACCATCCCCATCGCCGGCAACAACATGATGTATACCGCAGGATGCGAATAGAACCAGAAGAGATGCTGCCAGAGCAATGGCTGCCCGCCACCAATGGTCGGTGCTGCGTTATTCACTACGATTCCAGCAGGAATGAAGAAGACGGAGTGAACATCCGTCGGCAACAAGCTGCTGAGACGATCGAAGACCAGCATGAAGCCTGCAGCCGTCAGTACAGGAAGTGCGAATGCCTGCAGAATCGCTGTAATGAACATGGACCAAATCGTTAGTGGCATCCGGAACAAAGTCATCCCAGGAGCACGCATGTTGATAATGGTGGTCATGTAGTTGACCGATCCCATCATTGACGACACACCTACCAGCGTTAGTCCGAACAACCACCACGTCTGGGCAGCTCCAGAACTCGGTGCAGCATCCGCAAGGTCACTCAACAACGGATAGCTCGTCCAGCCATTACCCGGCCCTGCAGTTGCACCGCTTGCAACAAAGCTGATCCCGAAGCATGCAATGGCTGGCCACATGAACCAGTAGCTCAGCATGTTCAGAACAGGGAACGCCATATCGTCCGCGCCGATCTGCAGCGGAATCAGGAAGTTCCCGAATGCTCCCGCAAGCACAGGGATGATCACAAGGAAGATCATCACCGAGGCATGCATAGTGAACAGCATCGTGTAAAACTCCGGACTGATCTGACCACCTTCGGTCTGAAACAATCCGAACAACTTGCCTACGATCGGCATGCTTCCCCACGGAAACGCCAACTGCCAGCGAACCGCAAGTGCAAGGGCTCCACCGACCATCAACATCAATAAAGTGGTCACCAGGAACTGAATCCCGATCACTTTATGGTCGATCGAAAACACGTATTTGGAGATAAATGTCTGCTCGTGGTGACCATGAGCATGATCATCTGCGTGGCCATGTGCACCAAGCGAGGGAGTAACAGTTGCCATGACAACAAACCTTAATGACTCTTAAAGCGACGTTAACATCGCTGAATTGAGCAAAAAATCACTCTTCGGCGGACGCAGACTCTGCTTGTTCCGCAACGCCATCTTCATTCTGATCAGACTCAAGCGCCGACAGGTACTTCAAATAAGACTCTTCGGACTCTGCAATGATCCGAGCCTTCATCTTGTAGTGGCCCCATCCGCAGAGCTCTGCACACACCAGCTCATATTCGCCAGCTTTTTCGATTTCGAACCAGATCGGAATCACCAAGCCAGGAACTGCGTCCTGTTTCACTCGTAGTTTCGGAGCGAAAAACGCGTGCTGAACATCCTGAGTTCTCAAGTGGACCATTACTGGCTGAGACACAGGCACATGCAGTTCATTAACGAAGTACAAGTCGCCCTCCTGAGGTTCAGTCGCCAACTGAGTGCCCGGCTTCGGGTAACGAATACGCCATTCAAACTGTCGGGCTGTCACCTCAGCGACTGGTGTCTTTCGTGCTTCATCTGGAAAGCGAGCCAAAACACGGATGTTTGCAAGTACTTCAAGTTGCGTCAGGGAAATGAACACCAGCACAAAGGAAGGCACAATCGTCCACATGATTTCGAGCTTGTGACTACCGTGCGAGAACATCGCCTTTTCACCCGGCTTCTTGGTCGCGCCCTTCCACAACGCATAACCAAGGCCAACTTGAGTGCCGACGAAGGTCACCGTCACAATGATCAAGATCAAGTAAAACAGACCATCAATCTGATGGCCCAGTGACGACATGGGTGCACTTGGAAACCACCAATTGCGCGACGGCGCGACAAGGCAGACGTAGAGTGCAACAATCGGCCAGAAGATGAAAAATAGAGCCCAAAACTTCTTCACAACATTACTCCGAACAGGAAGCCCTGCAGAGATCAAAACTCAAGACAGCAAACTAAGGAGCGACCGCAGCGGCAGCGGGAGCAGCCACAGGAACACCAGTGGCTCCGGGCTCCGGTTCAAACGGAATACTCAGGACGTAGTTCACGACATGCCAGATATCTTCGTGAGGTGTATTCTTGAACGAAGGCATACGAGACCCCTTGATCCCGGCATGTATGCGAGCGAATAGATCGATAGGACGTCGGCCTCCTCGATAAATCCCCGTATGGAGATTTCGTGGCTGATTCAAGTTGTCCCAGACGTCGTGCAAGCCGGCCTCATTGTACGGCTCACCCGTGATCGGATTCTTCTCGTAGGCAATTGTCTGAGGACCATTCCCTGCGCCGTCCACACCGTGGCAGTCGGCACAGTTGAGTGTTTTACTCAGATACAGTTCTCGACCGCGTCGTCGAGATTCCGGACTGTCCGGAACACGAGCGACAGTCGGAACAATCACAGCCTCTTCAGTGTCAGACACAGTCCAATCTTCGGCCATTCCGTCACCAATGGAGCTCGCTGCTTCGACGATGTCAGAAGCCAGCATTTCCTTCAACTCAGCAACAATCGCGTCACGAGACTCACCACCCTCAGTTCGAGTGGCAACAGCCTTCTGCGAAAAGTCACCGGCCAACTCATTAACCAGCTTTCGCTCATACTCCCCGCGTAGGGACAGGAAGCGAACATATTCGACCAATGCGTGAATTTCGCTCTCAGTCAACAAGAGGAAGGACGGCATGTAAGTGCCGGGAATCCCATACTGCAGTACTCGCTTGATATCCTCACGACTTGCCTTAGAAACATCTGTCGTGGAAGTGAACTTGAAAATGCCATGACGATAATCGCGAGGTCTCGGATTCAGGTACTGAGCCGTTGGACCAGCGCCATCGCCGGATGTTCCGTGACAGTGACTGCAGTGACGCATGTAAAGAACACGGCCTG
>CANHVD010000248.1 GCA_947463775.1 Planctomycetaceae bacterium
CGGAACCCTTCGTCGTCAACCACAATTCCTGATTTTATGCTGGACCTGAATTTTTGCTGTTTGCAGCCACGTTTTAGGTAATGCTCTGAATGTTGTACGCCACACTCCTCGGCCGCAATGTGTGTTGCCCACTGCATACTTTACGCTTTGGGGCTCGAGGTGATCTGTCTTTTGAGACCGTAACGCGTTGAAACGATTCCGCGGAGCCAAGCTACTGCCGAGCCACACGGCTCGCAATCAGGCCGGCTACATATCCGCCCTTGAACCCAGCGTCGATATTCACGCACGAGACATTCGAAGCGCAGCACGTCAGCATCGAGAGCATGGCTGTGATTCCCTGCAGCGAGGCTCCATAGCCGACGGACGTGGGAACTCCGATGACCGGGCAGGGCACATAGCCGCCAACAACGGATGGCAATGCGGCTTCCATTCCTGCCACGCACACAATCGCCACGGCCTTTTGTAATCGAGCCACGTGGCGCTGAAGTCGATGAGGGCCCGCGACGCCGACATCAATGATCAATTCGGAGCGAACTCGCATCCAGTGCAGAGTCTCCAGAGCTTCCTCCGCGACAGGCCGATCACTGCTGCCGGCTGCCACAACGAAGACCTGGATATCGTTGATTGCCACATCTGAGCTAATTGCTGCATCCGAAGGTACGTGTCGTCGTAACGTGCGAGCTGTCTCGTTGTAGATCGCATCCGGAAAAGCACGGAGCAACTCCCCTGCGTGATCAGCGCGAACTCTTGTCACCAGGCTATCCTGACCGACCTCGCGTTGCTTTTTCAGGATGCTGACAATCATCGCCAGAGTTTTCCCCTCCCCGAAAACCACTTCGGGAAAGCCGCAACGTTCCCTGCGCTGCAGATCAAGATCCACCCCGTCGATAGCATCCACTGCTGGCACAGAGCTCGTGTTAAGCAGCGCATCGATGGCGGCTTCGAGAGCCACAGGACTTTCATAAAGATGCGCGAGAGTGGATCGTAAAGTTGCCGCGTCCGGAACCGAACCAGAATTCATAACAAACCAGATTCCCGCTGAGGCACCGAAGTGCGTTAGAGACAATAATGCTTCGTCGTCCCAGGGCTGACAGTGCATTCGTCAGGCCTCAGAACACAGGTTGGAATTCTTGCCCGACAAACCTGCGACGGGCAAGAGTCAACATCCTACCCCAAAACGGAGACTTGTCGAAGCACTTGTATCACTGGATCGTAGCCATCAGGAAATGAAGTCCTCATTTCCTCCCGTTGACCCGCGGATCGTATCATGACTGAACTGGGCAGCTCAACAGAGTCCGTTATAAACGCAGAAAGCGGGTGAGCGACTTCACGTCGCTCACCCGCTTCGGAATGTTTTGCAAGTATGTGCCAATCGCCTCGAGATTGCGTCTTCCTTCCGCTGTGGCTTTAGAATTCACCACAAGGTCAGAGGACCATTTGATCCGCAATCCATTGGCCAGCCGTCAAAGGCTACCCGCCAACAGGCTTCCGCCAATATAGCGCGGGATATCGATTGCGTACTTTACAGCCTGCTTCACAGGAGGAGCCGGGTTCTTCGGTCCGCAGACCTGCAGGTCCTTGAACGTCAGTCGATCCGGAGCATTCTCCGTGAACAGATTGACGCAGATATTCAGGACCTCGCCCAGATTCCCTGCAATGTTTTCTGCCACGACTCCGGCCTTGGTGGCGTCGTTCGCCACGCCAGCGGGGATCATGGACATTGCGGCCCCCATGGAGTTTGCCAGACCAAGTTCGCACACGAGCACTCGTTGGACCGCCTGAGCATCATCCACGTAGCTGGCAACCACGTGAGGCTTATTCAGATCCGGACCAGGAGCCGAGTTTCGTGCCTCGACCTGATTTCCAAGCAGGCACTGCATCAATTTTTCAACAGTATTCAACGTTGGCAGTGGGTTGCTGCACATGAGTCACCTCGTGAAATCAATGAGCAAGAACGGGAGTAAGAGCAGCTTCGAACGCATTCGGAGTAAACGGCTTCACGATGAAGAACGCAGCGCCGGAGTCTTCGGCTTCCTTTTTGACTTCAGCACTGCATTCTGAAGTCACGAAACCGAACAGTGTTTCGTTACCATCAGCGCGAAGTTTCTTGAGGAAATCGATGCCCTTCATTTCGGGCATATTCCAGTCACAGCAGATTGCATGAGGCTTATGCTCAGCAACCATCGCCAGACCTTCGAGACCATTGCCGGCTTCGACAGTGGTCAGGTTGGCGATCCCGGACTGCTTCAGAGTCCGGATAACGATCATACGCATAGCTTTGCTGTCATCGACGACGAGAACTTTCATGGCGATCCCCCCTTGGACTTAAAATATGTGTTGCTTTTGCAGGCAACAGCGTCGGATTCTGGAAAATAAAGAGAACTGATAAACCGGAGCGACTCCGTAGAGCCAACCGGCCAATGAATACTGTCAGCATCGCTGGGTCTACAGAGAAACCCGGATGACTGGTTATGCGTGTACCGTGCGATCGAGAACTCGCACGACTAGTGGATCACCCTGGCAACGGTTTGAAACCATCAGCCCGTTAAAAGTACTGTCAAATGGAGCCGCACCGACGCATTCGCCGACGCAGGGCAGGGACAACGCGGAGTCGCCTTCGACGATGCCCTTGAGATTGCCGCCAACCATGTTGACGATCTCACCGACCGCGTCGCGAATCTCAGCCTCGGACAGCTCTTCTTCGCTCATCGCAAACATATTGGATGCGATCGCGACGGCTGTTCTGCGGGGAGTCAGGACCTGAACCAGCGAATCCCAGTCACCCGAGATACGAATCACTGCGGACAACGAATCTGATTCGTCGCATCCGAAATGTTCTGATGGTTCAAGTTCCAGGCCCAGCATACCGGTGCAGACATCGGACACGACCTGCTGCAGTGTCTGTTCATCAATCGTCATGGAGTCAAGTCCTATACTGCGACCGGTCTGAAACAGACGGTCTTGCCAATGGTCTCTCGGGTGAACGGAACATTCAAAGTGATCAGCGTCTCGCCGCCTCCGAGAAACAAGTAACCGTCGGGACGCAGAACCTTATGGATTCTTTTCAGGATCTGTTCCTTCGTGGGCTGATCAAAGTAGATCATGACGTTACGAAGAAACACTATGTCATACTGAGTCGTTGTGGGCCACGGACCTGTTAAATTCATGCGGCGAGCATCAATCATTTTTCGTAGTTCCGGTCGAGCTCGCCATGAGTTACCGGTTCGCTCAAAATGTCGCAGCAGCATCTGCGCGGGTAAACCCCGATTGACTTCGAACTGGCTGTAAGTACCGTCCTGAGTTCGCTTCACCATTTCTTCTGACAGGTCGGTCGCATGGATTTTCACGTTCCATGCACCCAGCTCATTAAAGTATTCCCGCAGTGTCATGCCGATCGTGTACGGTTCCTGTCCGCTGGAGCTGGCACCGCACCAGATATTCAGTGACTTCGAAGCAGATCGAGCCTGAAGCATGTACGGGATCACGTTCGAGCGAAGTGCTTCGAACGGCGCCATATCGCGGAAGAAGCTGGTTTCGTTGATCGTCATCGCTTCGGCTACACGTTCCGGCAGCAGGCCGTTCGCGTGTTTCCGCAGTTCGGCGACCAGAGCATTCACGTTGGCCAGACCAGCTGACTTGGCCACAGGTAACAGACGTGATTCGAGCAGATAATCCTGATTCGACGATATGACATTACCTGAGCGCTGAGCGATCAGCTGCTTCAGGAAGTCAATTTCCATGGTAGCCAGAGGCATTGGTATCATTCCCGACGAAGTCTAAAGCGTGGTTCGAATGTAAGGGGTTTACTTTCCGGCTGGTGGATCTGGCCGGACGATCATCAACAGCGATTTCGCAATGAGTGAATCAGCGTGCTGCAGCGAAAGACGATGTGCTATTGGAGCCGCGAATTCGAGTGGTGATGGCGGCTGCCATATCCTTCAAATTCAGAACAGCATCCGCAACGCCGGATTCGTAGACCGCTCGCGGCATACCCCAGACGACTGAAGACGCTTCGTCCTGAGCCAGGATACTGGCTCCGGTTTTTGCGAGTACCTGAGCACCGGCCGTTCCATCCCGCCCCATTCCCGTCAGAACACAGGCCAGAGCACTGGCTCCGTACACGTCGGCGATTGAACGGAACATCACGTCGACAGCCGGACGACAGGAATTCTCGGGAGCGTTCTTGTTCGTTCTCAGAATCGTCTCTGTCCCTTCGCGAGTCACAATCATGTGGAAGTCGCCAGGAGCAACCCATGCTTCGCCAGCTCGAACCACAGCACCATCGAACGCTTCCTTAACCTTCAGCCGTGAGCCTCGGTCAAGTCGCTCGGCAAGGAGCTGGGTAAAGACCGGGGGCATATGTTGAGTAATCAGCACTGGAATACCGATGTCACCTGGCAGGAGGCCGATCAGTTCCGCCAGAGCATTCGGGCCGCCGGTTGAAGCACCGATCGCCAGAACACCAATCGGGACATTCCTGCGTCGCTGAGGTTGTGTCTGTGGCGTGACCTGAGGCTTTGACAAAGTCACTGTGAACGCGGAATTGCCACGAGCATCTTTATTGGCGGCTGTGGGAGCTGAGCTTATAGCACCATTCATTTTGCCTGATGCAGACGCACTGGCCTGAGCTGCTTTTTCCTGGCGTGATTTGTACCTGGCGCCCCACATTCTGACCTTGGGGATCAATTCCTGGCGAAGATAATCCATCGCTTTGTTCAAGTGGCCCACTCCTGTCGGCTTGGCAACATAGTCGGTCGCTCCGGAGGCCAGAGCATCCAGCGTCGCTTCGCCGCCTTTGACGGTCAATGTACTGAACATGATAACGGGAACTGATTCATTCAGTTTTCTAATCGCCTTAAGCGCTTCGATGCCGTTTAAGGTGGGCATATCGACGTCCAGAAGCACCAGATCCGGCTTCTGCGACTTGAAGAAAGAGATAGCCTCATCACCATCCTGGGCCGCGCCCACCAGTTCCATGTCTGGTTCCCGTGTGATTGCTTCTGATACAATCCGGCGAGTCACCGAGGAATCATCTGCGAACATCACTCGAATGATACTGCTCATATTGAAAGCTCAAAATCTTGTTGAGAGGAAGTCGGGGAAAACGAGGGTTCAGAGTCTCGTCACGAATCAGACGGACCACATTTTCTGAACATCTCTCTTTGCTGAAGTCATCATTTCCCGGCATACGTCAGCCAGACGTGCCGCGACATTCGGCTGACCACAGCTCTCCAGAACATAGACAGCTTCGTTATCCCGCAGGTTGTATTGATTGCCGTTATCAAATCTCTGAAGATAGCTGGCCATGTGGTCTGCGATCGCGACCAGTGCCACAAGTCGGCGATGCTTCGTACAAGCCGCCGGGTTGTGGTGATATCGAATGACCTCAACAAACTCGGACGGCAGTTTGCTGAGTTCAGCGTACCAGGCACCGGCTTCACAGTGGTCGGTCCCCAGGATCCGACGTTCCATCGTGAGCATTTCCGGGGACTCGTCGAAGTGCAGTGGATCAGCTGTGCAGAACTTGTCCGGAACACAGACCGCCAGTAGCAGACGTCCAAAGTCATGGACCAGTCCCGCGGCAAATTCTTCGCCCTGAAAGCCTGTACCCACAACTTTATTGACATTGATCGCCAGCATTCCGGTCAGGAAGCCATGGCGACACAGAACGTCTCGCACCCATTCTTCTTCCAGAGTGAGATTCTTCATCAGCGAAGCCATGCTTGTGCTGAGAATCAGATTTCGGCACTGGCGAAACCCCAGCCGTACAATGGCCTGCTGCAGACTTAGCACGGGCGGGCCGCCCGCCGAGAACATCACGGAGTTCGACATGGACAGAATATCAGCCGCCAGTTTGGCGTCGCGTTCGACCACGGCGACAAACTCACGAATGGTACATTCCGGGTCACGAGCGATCTCCAGAGCCTGGACGGCGACCCCCGGCAGCATCTGCAGGGCCTGAGCCTTACGGCGGAATTCCACCTGCAGATTCTGGGCCAGCTCTGCAGTTGGCGAGGTGAGTGTTGTCATTGTGTCACAATCTATGTTGTATAATTGTCTGAGACCGTCTGGGCATCTCGTTAATGATCACGCGAAGCTGACAGCATCATGCGTGTTTCTACACTGAAGACTAAGCCGTTAAACGCCGCCGCTGTCCCGTCAATTGAAGCAAACTCGTAGAAGCTTGCGGCAAGAAAAGTCAGGCAGCGTCCGGACACTGAACACCGATCAGCTTCAGCTTCTCGATCAGAATCTGGGAAGTGAATGGCTTCATGACAAACTCGTCAACGCCAGCCATCAATGCTCTTGCCATCTGAGCCGGCTCCGTCTCCGTTGTCACCATCGCAATCTTCATCTGTTGGTACTGGTCGTCGCCACGTACGGCTTTGACGAACTCCAGTCCATTCATCACCGGCATGTTCCAATCCACCAGAGTCAGTTCCACATCCGGGTGATACTGTTCAAGCCGTTCCAGTCCCTCCTGCCCATCACCTGCTTCCAGAATGTGGAAACCCAGGGGCTCCACAATCTGTCGCAGAATGCGTCGCATGGCTCGAGAGTCGTCGATAATCAAGGCGTACATGAAAACTCCTTAAGACATTAAATTGTGAGCCCGGATCTGTGCTCACGTTTCGATTATATTCTGTTGTAATGAAATCACCGGAACCTAATTACTAAACTATACCGACTGTGTAAGTCCTCGCCGTTGACTGCTGCCACCAGTGCCCATTCTTGAGCCTTCTGTCATCAACTGGCCTGCGGTTTCATTCATGACTCGACTGGCGTTGGCCATGTCGTCCACGTTACGAGCCAGTTGCATAGTCATGCCAGACTGCTGAGTCACCGCCGAGGCAATACCGGTCTGACTTTCATGAATCGCCAGGACAACTTCGCTGACCATTTCAATAGAAGTCAGGGCCGAGGCGGTTTCATTCTGAATGGCTTCAATATGCCCGATGATTGAGGTGGCCGCTTCATTTGTTTGTGAAGCCAGCTCTTTAACTTCTCTTGCAACTACAGCAAACCCCATCCCGGCTTCACCGGCTCGAGCGGCTTCAATGGTTGCGTTCAGTGCCAGTAGATTTGTCTGATGCGTAATTCGCTTAATCAACTGGATCACTTCACCAATCTGCTGGCTGCTGGCACACAACCCGTGCAGAACCTGACTTGTGCGATTGACGGAATCTTTGGCCGTTGAACAGACACTCTCCGCCTGATGCGCGTTCTGAGAGATTTCTCGAATGCTGTCGTCCAATTGACGCACGGCCGCCGCAATGTTGTCAGCACTGCTGCCAGCTTCCGCGGCCTGAGTCGACAACACTGTCGCTTTCTGACGCAGGGGAGCAACTGCGGTACTGATCACCCAGCTACCGAATCCACCTACGATGACGATCGTGGCGACGACGATTGTGAGACACCATGACATACTGGAATTCATGAACTCCACGATCTCTGCTTCACGCCGGACATTCTTCTCCATCGTGTAGGTAACCAATGAGTTAACGGCATCGCGATGTAACGTGTATTTTTCAGTCAGCGGCCCCAACAGAGCCTCAACCGCCACATCCTGCTGACCCTGCTCGCAGGCGGGAATCAAATCACTTTCCACGATCTGGTAGAATTCCATCGCCGGTGCATAGAGTTGCTCCAGCATCATCGTGCGCTGTTTCTCGTCATTCAGATCTGTATTCCAGAACACATGGCGGTCTGTGAATTCTTTCTTCTGTACCTGCAGCCGATCGATACACCGCGTGACTTCCGAACTGCGTTTGTTTTGCAGGGCAACGACCATTTGATGCACGACCAGATGTGATTCCACGATGTACTCGGGCGGAGGCAGAATGTCGGCGATCACATCCTTGCCCTGAACGATCTCGGTGTAACCAGGACCATGCACAGCCGAACGCTTCATGGCGTCATAGAACAGC
>CANHVD010000249.1 GCA_947463775.1 Planctomycetaceae bacterium
CAACGGACTGCCGACACCAGCTCGCAGATTGGTAATGCGATCTGCATACGCGTTGGCGGAAATCCACTGTGTGCGAAGCGTGCTGAGATTGCTCAGGCTGGCATCGCTCGTGGTGAGTCCGGCAATCAGAAGATCATCGCCATCGCCACCAATCAGAATATCCAGCCCGAGGCCACCAATCAGGATGTCGCGACCACTGCCGGCTTCCAGGATATCGCCAGCTTCCATTCCGACCAGAATGTTATCGCCTTCGCCGCCTGTCAGTCGGTTCGCCGCGGCATTCCCCAGCAGTGTATCGCTGCCCGTGCCGCCCACCGCGTTTTCGAATGTACTGAGAGAATTCAGCTTCAGCGTACGATTCAGATTCACCGTCTGAATTGAAGTTGATCCCAGATTCAGCACGACGCTGGTCGTCAGATAGCCGAAGTTCAGCGTGTCGATGCCTTCATTTGCCCTCTCTGTCACTTGATCGGCTTCAGCAACGATCGTAGGAACAAAAACATAGGTATCATTGTTGGCTCCACCGCGCAGTAAGTCATTGCCTGTGGCTCCAGTGAGCCTGTCGTCCCCGGCACCGCCAGTGAGAGTGTTATCCAGACTGTTTCCGAACAGCGTGTCAGCTCCGGAACCACCGATTGCATTTTCAATCGTAGTGGCTGAGCCCAGATTCAGACTCAAGTTGCTGGCATGCACCACCTGGGTTGCGGCGGTCGCCAGATTCAACACCAGGCCTACTGTTGTTGTCGCTGTGAAATCGACCGTGTCCGTTCCACCGGCTGCTTCATCCAATGTATACAGCCCCAGGAGATCATCGGCATCGAAACGATAAGTATCTCCGCCCGCGGCCCCGGCCAGTGTTCGAGCCGCTGGCCCGGTCAGGAGCAATTCAGCTCCGTTGACTGTCACGCCAGAAGCCACCACCGAGATCACGTCGTTACCCGATGTACCAACCACTCTCACCGAGTCATTCGCGGCCAGTCCGGTGAGTGACAAAGGCGAATTCAGCGGGAAGGTCCCGACAGTCGCCGCCGCACCGCCATTGATTGCGTGGGTCACGGTCACATTGGACACCGAGTACGTAAAGACAAACGCGTCAGGACTGGTTGTTGTATCCAGAACGTTCCCGATCGTCAGCGTGAACGTCGCGGACGCATCGATCGCTCCGCCAACGGCAGCGTCATTGACGTCAACCGTGACGGTATAGGAGGATTTTGTTTCAAAGTCGAGCACGACGCCCGCTCGCAATCTCAGCTCAGTCCCGTTCAGTTCAAAGCTGGTCGCATCGGTCCCGCTCAATGACAAGACGTTTGTTCCCATGGCATCATCGGTGACGGAAATGGATGCGAGCACGATCGCAGATGCGGTGCTGGTGCCTTCCGCCAGAGTATTCGATGTTGGTGTCAGCACAACGGCCGTCGGGGCGACATTGTTGGGCTTGAAACCGGTTGATTGCGATCCGACCCGAACTCGACCACCGTCTTCAGTCTTAAACGATCCGATGATCGTGCCATTGACGTTCTCGGAGAAGACAAGCGGCTGAAGACCGGTATTGGCGGTTGCTCCAATCGCGCTATTCTCTGAATTTACCACGCCCGCAGCGCCTGCTGATCCATCAATCCACGTCAACGCGCCGGCGTTCACGGTCGCGCCATTGTCCCAATCTTTGCTGTTAATCGCGAAGTTGCCGTTGCTCAGAATACTCGCAGTCGAAGCACCGTTGCCGCCGAGCTGATCATTGGCCGTGCTGCCCACGAGACTGTTACTGCTGCTGCTGATGCCCGAAGTTCCGGTGGTGCCATTTCCCCATGTCAGTGCTCCGGCGTTGACCATCGAGCCGTTGTCCCAGGTCGAGGATACGATGACATAGTTACCGTTGGTCAGCCTTTAAATGTTGAGACTTTGGCCAACCAGGTCATTGGCCGTGCTGCCGATGAGACTGTTTGCTGCGCTGATAGTCCCCACGACACCACTGGTGCCGCTCCCCCACGTCACAGCTCCGGCATTCGTTGCGGTGCCGTTCTTCCAAACCGGGTTAGAGACAAGATAGTTACTGCTACCGGTCAGAGGCAGCACGCTGTCACTACCACCTCCTCCGAGTCGCTCCGCAAGCTGAGTACCGACAAGGCTATTGGCGATCGTAATCGTTCCGCTGATCCCTGTCGTCCCGTTTGCCCATGTCACCGCACCAGCATCCGCTGTCCCGTCATTGTTCCAGTACGGGCTTGAAATCACATAATTGCCGTTGTTCAGGATCGTGATTGCGGCTTTCGCGGAATTGTCAGAACCCGCCAACACTGTGCCAACCTTGTCTTGTGTCGTGCTGCCAACGAAGCTGTTCGTATCACTGACGAGGCCGCTGATTCCTGTTGTCCCATTGGCCCAGGTCACGGCACCGGCATCTGCAACACCGCCCTTGTCCCAACGTTCACTGACCACAACGTAATTGCCGTTCTTCAGTTCAACGACGCCAGAGCGGCCTAGGAAATTGAAGTTTCCCTTTCCCACAAGACTGTTGCCGGGACCGACAACTCCCAAAACTCCTGAGGTCCCACTCCCCCAGGTCACCGCACCAACATGGACTCATGTTGATGGGGCAGAATCCCAATTAGCGATGATGATCAAAAGTTACCGTTGGTAAGCCCACGGACAAGGGCGCCAACGTTGTCATCGGTGGTGCTGCCAATAAGACTGTTGGCCGCGCTGATAGTTCCCGTGACGGCCGAGTTTCCATTTCCCCACGTGGCCGCACCGGCATTCACAGCCGTGCCATTGTCCCAGGTGGATGACCCAACTACGTAGTTTCCATTGCTCAGCACATTAATCGTATTCCGGCTTCCGACGGTGTCATTGGTCGAACTTCCTACGAGACTGTTGGCGTCGCTGATCGTTCCCGATATTCCTGTAGTTCCGTTTCCCCATGTAACGGCTCCCACGTTGAGCACCGTGCCATTGTCCCAGCCCGGGGAAGGCACTGCATAGTTGCCATTTCCGACTGGGATCGGGGTCAACACTCCCACCCCGTGATCTGCAGACGTGCCGACGAGACTGTTGGTCTCGCTGATCGGCGTGCTGCCGCTGCCCCATCCCGTGACTCCGCTACCCCAGGTCACGGCTCCAGCGTTGACCGCCGAGCCATTGTCCCAGCTGCTGCTGCGGACCACGAAATTGCCATTGCTGAGAGCAAGCACGTTCTGGGCTCCATTAGAGTTGCCGCCTATGCTCTCGCCAATCTGATCACTGGCCGAACTGCCTCTGAGTGTGCTGATGAGTGCTCCCGTTGCCCCGTTGAACAAGTACACGGCCCCGGCATCGGTTCCTCCCGCATCGTCAAATGGCGAAGTGACAACGACGTTTCCTGAACTCAGTGGAACAATCGTCGCTCCAAATTGATTGCCCGGATTCGGATTCGGGTCCACAAACTCCGGAAATGCAGCCGCCAGTAAGACGCGCGATTCCATCAATTCCGTAATGCTCTGCTGCGGCAATGATTGCCATGAACTGTCTTGCGACGTTGAGCTGTCGGCACGCTGTGATGAGTCAAAAAAGAACGAGTCCACTGACGAAGAGAAAACGTGATCATTGTGCCTAAATCTGTGATGGAAAGGATTGCAGGAGACCGGAGGACCGTTTGATTCTGAAAAGTCAGGTCAGCCCGAAGAGTGACAACCGACGTCGATGCGTTCTACGCGTGAAGGTCCCCTTACGCCAGTAAAATTGAAAATACACAGAGATTCTCGAAAGGACGACGTAAGGAATGCCATTGGCGAGATATTAATCGGTAGAACAGTGTTTGATTTAATGTGGTAAGGTTGAAACCCACCAGCAAATTCGCTTCTTCCGGGCATTACTTCTTTGGAGAATTACGTCAATCTAAGTGACCTCAACGTACATCTCTTCCAACTGAGATCTCCGGTGGCCCATGGGGATTGGCATTGATCCGCAGCGGCGAATAACCAGAATAATTCCTGTGAGCACAATTATGAAAACCGAAAAAGAAAAGATGTTGGCGGGTGAACTTTACGATGCTCTGGATTCAGAGTTGGTCGTGGCCAGAGAACGTGCTCGAGATCGCTGCTGGGATCTCAATGCAACTCGTGAGCGAGAACAGGAGGTTCGTCGTCGCATTCTGCAGGAGCTGCTGGGATCTGGCGGTGATTCGGTCTGGATGCAACCGCCGTTCTTTTGCGACTACGGAAGCAACATTTATCTCGGTGAACGAGTTTACTTTAATTTCAACTGCGTCATCCTTGATGTCTGCGAAGTGCGAGTTGGAGACTTCTGCTTCTTCGGTCCCGGAGTTCAGATCTACGCCGCGACTCATCCCCTCAATGCTCAGTTGCGTCGTACTGAGGAATACGGCAAACCGGTGACAATCGGATCTGATGTCTGGGTCGGCGGAGGAGCAATCATTTGCCCCGGCGTCACGATCGGATCGAAGACAGTCATCGGGGCCGGAAGCGTGGTGACAAAGAACATTCCCGACGGTGTCGTCGCCGCCGGTAATCCCTGTCGCATCATTCGAGAAATCACAGAAGCAGATCGTGACAGCAAACCTCTTCGACAATAACCTCTTTGACAGTCTGCCGACTTCGATCCCCAATGAACTCATTCAGGTGATCGCCGGAAATCAACATGTTCGCATCGAACGGATTGTCTCACACGGACATTCCTCACCAGACGGGTTCTGGTATGACCAGGATGAGAATGAATGGGTGATAGTTCTGAAGGGGGCAGCCAGACTTCGATTCGATGATCGATCGGTGGAACTGAAGGCCGGCGATTTTGTGAACATTCCGGCTCACAAAAAGCATCGAGTTGAATGGACAACACCGGAAGAGCCGACAATCTGGCTGGCCGTGTTTTTCGTCGGTTGAATCAACGAACCGTCGGGCGCCACTTCAGTCTTCCGAGTGTCGTTGCAGATGATTGTCGTCGTGGGTCCATTTTGTCGGACTCGTTTTTACCCGCATTCTTAGCTCAGCAACCAACGCATTGTAGCCGAGACTTTGAAGAATCAGCCGCAAGGTATCCTGCGATACAACCCGTTACGGGTTCTACAACAAAGCCTGGGGTCGCCGCCTTGCGGCGCACCCCAGGTATCGGGCCAGGGAAAGTCCAGAACCCCGATGGGGTTCCACAGCACGGACAACATTCTTTAATCAGGTATCGCAGCAGCAGCGAATTGTAAAACCACGTTGGGGTTGAGGTGCCCCTGGTTCCCAAACGAGCGGACCACCGGCGTGAAGCCGACGGGAGCACAATCGGATCGGATTTGGCCGTAGCAGATAAGCCGCGTTACGCCATTCTGGTTGGTTTCGTGGCCAACTTAGAATTCACCATGAAGAAAAGAATGTGGGTAAGGATGAGCCCGCAGTAACGACCTACTGAGGTTCGCGACTACGTCCAGTCTTCCGTGTTTAAAATGGGCTCTGTCAGTGGATTCCTTTTCGCATTACCATGCTGGAATAACCGACTCTGAACTTCTATGAATGCCTCCAACATGCCGTTTCGAACAACCGGAAAGTATGATCTTGTCATCTGCGATATTGACGGATGCCTGTCGCCTGAGTCGCATGCGCCGATCAACGGGCCAGCTCTCTCTGAAATTGCCGAGCATAACCGTCAAGCGATTTCGAACCGAGATCGGCCAGTCGTCACGCTCTGCAGCGGCCGGCCGATCGGATTCGTCGAGTGCCTTTCCCGGCTGACTCATAACACACTGATTCCGTGCATTGGCGAGAACGGCGTCTGGATTTGGCGACCTGCTGACAACTCGTTTGAGTGCGAGCCTGCCATCACGGAGGAGCATCTGGAAGTCGTCCATGAAGCTCGCAAGCTTCTGCGATCGCTCTATCAGGCACGTGGCGTTATTCAGCAGCCGGGAAAGTCTGCTTCTGTCGCCTTGTACCATCCTGACACGGAGTATCTGCGATCGATCTTTCCGAGGATCGCGGACGAGTTTCAAAAGCAGGGCTGGCCGATTCGAGTTTCCATGACGTGGCTGTACATCAACTGCGATCTGCAGCACGTTAACAAAGGAACTGCCATCGAACGCCTGCTGGCCGAGACCGGCATTGATCCGAAGAGAACCGCAGGGATCGGCGATACGATGGGAGATCGGTTTATTGCGGAACGTGTTTCCTGGTTTGGCTGCCCGGCGAACGCAGAAGCAGAGATCAAGAAATCAGCTACCTATGTGTCGCCGCATCACGAAGTCGAAGGAGTGCTGGATATTCTGAGACGGCTGTCAACGTAACACCATCCATAGACCTCATTCGCGTCGGATCGACTTAGGGGCAGTCCCGAGATAAGTTCCACAATCTGACGCGTACCTTTTGATGTTGCGCATTTTCAGGCCCGGAGGGTCGACAAATCCAATGCCGGTGGCGTGAGCCACCGGTATGCGAACATGAAGAATCTGAGGCCCGGAGGCCCGACACAAGGGCGGATGTGTCGGCCCTTCAGGCCTCAGCCGCAGTGTTTTGTGCAGTCCGGTGGCTCACGCCACCGGCAGAGGATGTGCCGGGCTTCCAGCCCTAACCAAAAGCGGAACTTCAAGACGCGTCAGCGAGGGGTCTGTGCCTTGCAGAGAAATCTCTCGCTGACGTTTCGGGGGGTGATTTCTCGCCGCAGTAAAAACAGCATGCTATTTCGGGACTGTTCCTTAGCTAAGCCAGAAACTCTCTGACCTGCTTCAGAATGCGTTCGGGAGCATCTTCAAATACGTAATGGCCGGCGTTAGCGATCTCGAGGGAATTGGCTTTCGGGAATATTCGCCGGAACTCAGTCAGGAAGTCCTTCGGAGTAAAGCACCAGTCCTTCATGCCCCAGATCAACTGGATGGGATGATTGCGAAACTTTTCCAGAGACTGTTCCACGCCGGCCAATGTTGCATAGCTGCGATGGCTTTCCTGAAGCGGAATGTCCTGAACGAACTCATGCACCGCGATTCGATTGCTCCACGAATCATAAGGGGCAATAAAGCCAGCTCGTGCGGCGGCCGTCAGAGGTTTCTCGACCGCCATCGTCAGGGCCGCGCGGGCAAAGAGATTGAATCCTCGATCACCAATCGCACCCAGCAACGGAATACGACACAGCGAAATGCGAAACGGAATGGCCTGACTTCGAAACGCACCGGTATTCATCAGGACGAAGCGTTCGAAGCGATCGGCCATCCGACCAGCGCAGCCCATTCCGATGGCTCCGCCCCAGTCGTGCCCAAACAGGACGACTTTCTGCAGATCCAGCAGTCGCACCAGCGCGGAGAGACGCTGGATGTGGCCATCGAGCGTATACAGATTCTTGTCCTGAGGCTTCTCGGAAAAACCACAGCCCAGATGATCAATCACGATGACTCGATGATCGCGACTGAGATCCTTGACCAGCTTTCGCCAGGCAAACGACCATGTGGGATTCCCATGAACCATTAAAAGGACGCGTCCCTGACCTTCGTCGACATAGTGCTGAACGTAGCCGTCAACTTCGAACCATTTGGACGCAAAGGGATACTCGTCGGCAAACCCGGCTCGGTTCTCCGCGCGTTTGCGGAGTTCCGGATCAATCTGCTCAGGAAGCAGCAGTCGAGCAACAGGTTCTGATGATGTCATTGGAATCGGTCGACTCAGAAGCAAAAGAGACGCGGTACGTTAAAAAGCACTACCCTTTGATGACATCGTTTAACGGCAAGCCGCAGGCATTGGCGGATAAATTCGCAGTCGCCTTCGGCTTGCCGTAAAACGATTGGCTCGCAATCCGGATGCTGTCGATCCGTAAGGGATGAATGAGCCCTGCCAGATTTACGGCCTCCGGCGAGCGGGAGACTATGCGGAGTTCCCCCGCGATTCCAGCGTCTCTATCGCTCGGACCTCAGAACGTCTCGAAGCTGATACGCGGCGCCCCGAATCATTTCGAA
>CANHVD010000250.1 GCA_947463775.1 Planctomycetaceae bacterium
ATGGTCCCACTGGCACTGTTTGGCTGGCCAATCATTGCCATCAGTCTATTTCTCATCATGAGCCCTCGTCGAGCGGTCATTGCGAGCTACGTTGGTGGCTGGCTGTTCCTGCCGATCACTGTCGGTTACGAAATCCTCGGGCTGCCGGACTACACCAAAGTTGTCGCGTCGATCATCGGGGTGGTGATTGGCATTTTGTTGTTTGATGCCAGGCGATTACTGAGTTTTCGAGTTCAATGGATTGATGCTCCAGTCCTTATTTTTTGCCTCTGGGGAGCAACTTCCAGTCTCTCGACTGGAAAAGGTTTGTGGGATGCGTTCTCGGCGATTCTTGAGAACTCCATTCTTTGGGGATTTCCGTACGTTGTGGGCCGAGTCTACTTTCGAGATCTGGAAAGCTTTCGAGATCTCGCCCTTGGAATCATTATTGGAGGCATGATCTACGTACCGCTGTGCCTCATTGAAGTTCGCGCGAGTCCTCAGCTTCACATCTGGATCTATGGTTACCACCAGCATCAGTTTGAGCAGAGCATTCGCTTCGGTGGATATCGTCCGACTGTCTTTATGCAACACGGACTGGCAGTGGCAATGTGGATGGTAAACGCCACAGTACTGGCCATCTGGTTGCAGGCCAACGGAACTCTGCGACGCTATCCGATGCTGCTGATCACTGGGGTCTCAGTCACGCTGCTGGTGACCACCGTTCTTTGCAAATCGACCGGAGCATTGACGTTGATGATGGTCGGCCTTGCGGGCGTTTTTGCCGCGAGCGTGATAAAGAAACCTTGGCCGCTGCTGGCGTTGATCATGATTTCCCCACTCTGGATGACCAGCAGAACTCTGGACCTCATCAACGGACAAATCGTTTACGATTTGTTTTCGATGATTTCCGAAGACCGTGCTCAGTCATTCCAGATTCGGTTGGATCAAGAGGAGGAGATTCGGCAAATCGCCCTGCAGACACCGATCTTTGGAGGCAGTCGCTGGTGGCCGAACGGTGCCGATCAGTTGTGGCTGATCTACTTCAGAAACTTCGGCACCGTGGGAATCGCCACGTTCACGGCCATCTTTCTTGTGCCCGGCTGGATTCTGCTTCGTCGAATTCCTTTCAAACAACTCTGCGAGCCGGAATGGGCTCCTGTAACCGGCCTGATCTTGATTGTGGTTCTCTACACAATTGACAATCTGCTGAACGGGCTGGTGAATCCGATTTTCACCGTCGTCGCGGGTGCGTTGAGTGCGGCCTGTGCGGCCGACCCTTCCGGAGAACTCAGCCACAAGACTGTCGCGTCCAGATCAGAGAGGCGATCGTTCGGCGTTCAACGTCAAATGTGGCCTCCGGTTGCGGCTGATCGCGCGGAATAAAAACATGAGATCTCAATCACCCCTGGAGCCCTTGCCGGAGCCGGTCTACTTCGTTTTCAAAGGTGGGCCTGAGTTTCGTGACATCTTTGAAAATCGAAACAACCCTCCGTCGGCGGAGGAAGTGTTTCCGAGATTCCTTGGAGATACCACGGCGACATGGCTGCTGCAGACGTTTCTTCAGCTCAAACATCGAGGACTCAACGTTCATCTCGTTGATCGACTGGTGCCAGGCGGCATCTGCGTCAGCGGCATCTGGCAGGTCGGCCGACGCTCTTTGCTGGGGCGAAGTTACAACGTAGTTGTTCAGGCCGATTGCTGCCGACCACCTGTTGCCGATCATATCGTGACGCAAAACCCAACGGGCGTGCTGAACAAGAATGATCACTTGATCTACCACTGGCCGCAACCAGGATTGATCACGCGCAATCCTGACCGTGGCGACCGAATCGAGAATGTCGTCTATCGAGGCACCATGAATAATCTCTGGGCACCGCTGCAGGCCCCGGAGTTTACTCAGCGGCTGGCCGAACTCGGCGTGCAGTTCATCTGTGATAACAACGATGATCAGCCAAATCAGGACCGCTGTCGTCTGTGGCAGGATTACAGCAACGCCGATCTGGTGCTGGCGATGCGAGATCTGACGGTTTACGACGAAAGGATCAAACCGGCGACGAAACTGGCCAATGCATGGCTCGCCGGAGTCCCCGCCATCCTTGGTCCCGAATCGGCTTATCAGGATCTGCGAACTGATGATCTGGACTACATCGAAGCTCGAACCTGTGACGACGTCGTCAATGCCGTGCGTCGGCTCAAAGAGAATCCGTCTTTCTATCGGGCCATGCGTGAACGGGCGGCTGAACGCGCCCCGAAGTTCACCGCAGATGCAGTGGCAAAACTGTGGCGAGACACTTTGGCCGGGCCGGTAACTGATGGCTATCGCAAATGGTCGCAGCAATCATCGGCCACTCGTCTGTTGAAAGCTGCGATTCGGCATCCGCTGGTGTGTCTCAGCTATCGCGGAGCAATCAATCGCTATCTGGTTGAGAGATGTCAAGGTCCGACAATCCTGAGTGAGTCCTAGCGTCCGTTTCATGCTCAAAATCTCCCCACCCGAACCACGAATCGCGATCATCCAGCACGGCGACTATGCGTCTGCCTGCAGGATTTTTCGTGAGGATCTGCCTGAATCATATGCAGGTATGAAGAAGAGCGTGGACGCGATTGAAGCGATGATCGCCGATCAGGAATTCCTTCTGATCAGTCTCGACGGTGAATCATACCGGTCCACTCATCATCAGGGCACTTTGCTTGGTCTGCCACAACGCCAGCTTCCCCGCTTTGTTCCTCGACGACTGGCTGCAGCATGGCAGCGGTCTCAGGTTATGACCGAGATTCGCAGGTTTGCACCGACTCATATTCTGATCAGAACTTCAGGCCAACTGGCGATCGATCTTCTGAGTTACAGCGCCAGCCATGACGCGCGGTGCATGGTCATCTTTGCGAATGTCTTTGAACCTGACGGCAAAAATCGCGAGTCTACACGGCGAATGATTGAACTGTTGAATCAGCCGTTCGTTGAACGAGTTGCCAATCATTTGCAGCCGGCGGTCGATTCGATGATTGACTGCGGTCTGCGATCAGAAAAGGCCGTCGCGTACGACGTTGATTTACCGCCAAGAATAACGACCGTTGAGCCCAAAGACCTGAAAACCACAAAGAACTGTGAGCTTGTCTTCGCTGGAAACCTTGTGAATTCCAAAGGCGGCGCGGACGTTGTGAGGGCCACCGCTGAACTTCATCGGCGCGGAGTTCCTGTTCGGCTTTCCGTCTTTGGAGATGGTCCTGATCGCGGAAATCTGGAACGGATCGCGGCTCAGCTACCACAGGAAATTGTCTCGTTTCACGGGCGGCAGCCAAATAGCGTGGTTGGGCAGGCAATGCGTGCATCCACGTTTGTCTGCGTCGCGTCGCACCGCGAATTCCCTGAAGGCATGCCGATGACTTTGACGGAAGCTCTGGCAAGTCGCAGCCCTGTGATCGCATCAAATCATCCCGTATTCGTCCGCGCGTTTGAGGATGGCGAAGGACTACGATTTGTTCCGGAGAAGCAGCCTCAGCGAATTGCCGATGCCATAGAGCAACTCTGGAACGATCCGGCCGAATATCGCAGACTTTCTGAGTCGACGACTCAGGCTCTGGATCGGGTGAAGTGCCGAACCGTGATGAGCTCGCTGCTGAAAGAATGGTCGGAGAGCTTCAAGGGTGTTTGTTGCTGAAGAGGCCAGCCGCTCGCCGAGAACAGTTTGTCGCCGCCTTTGACTACTCACATGAAACTCGCAATTGTCATCGTCAACTATCGCACGCCGAGCCTGACGCTCGATGCGGTCGAATCCGTGTTGCCTCAACTTCGTGCGGACGATCGTGTTTATGTCGTCGATGCGAACTCAGGAGATGACTCGTTTGCGATACTGACATCAGCACTGAACAGCAAAACGCAGATTGAACTGATGCCGCTTACTGCGAATCGCGGCTTTGCTTTTGGAAACAATGAAGCCATTCGCAGGATACTCGCCACTGAACAGCCACCAGATCTAATTTTCCTGCTGAATCCTGACACCGTGTTGCGAGAATCTGCGGTGACGACTCTTGTGGAATTCATGCAGACTCATCCGGAAGCAGGTCTGGCCGGCAGTCGTCTTGAAGATCCGGACGGCACCACTCAGTTGGCGGCTCGACGTTTTCACGGCTTCTGGAATGAACTGGAAGAGGGAATTTCCTTCGGCCCGGTTTCGAAA
Organism: Planctomycetaceae bacterium; assembly: GCA_947463775.1. Taxonomy (GTDB): domain Bacteria; phylum Planctomycetota; class Planctomycetia; order Planctomycetales; family Planctomycetaceae; genus SXXK01. The sequence goes on from CANHVD010000250.1 coordinate 4,161, forward strand.
CTGCTTCATCGCTGGCATATTTGTGAGCCCGAACAATCCTCGCCGCATCCGACCGACTGGGTCCCGGGCGCCGCTTTGATGATTCGTCGAGAAGTCTTCGAGAAGATCGGCTTACTGGACGAATCGTTTTTTCTGTACTTTGAAGAAGTCGACTTCTGCTACCGCGCGAAGCAGGCTGGATTCGAATGCTGGTATGTTCCGCAAAGTCGAGTGATCCATCTCGTCGGGCAGTCTTCGGGAGTCACATCGTCAAAACCCGGTCGACGACCTCGCTATTGGTTCGAATCACGCGCTCGCTTCTGGCTCAAGCATTACGGAAGCGTTCACAAATTGTGTTCTGACGTCGCCTGGGCTTGCGGACGAATCTTGTTTCATATGCGAAGTCTGCTTCAGCGAAAGCCGAATCCGTATCCTCCGGAGTTGCTACAGGATTTCGTGCGCTTCAATTTTGGCAGTCGTGACGCATGGAGACGTTAACGATGTCAGAAACAGAAAAGAGAACAGCTCCGATTGAGCCGTTGCCGAAAGGTGACCGCAATGGGAATCCGGCAGGTCTTTCACTTCTGGCCCTGCTCAAAGAAGACCTGCGAACTCACGACAGTCTTCTGTTCGAACAAGGCTTCTGGGCCCTGGCCGTTCACAGGTTTGGAAACTGGCGGATGGGCATTCGCTGGAAGCTGCTGCGAGCTCCCATGTCAGTACTTTATCGATGCCTCTATCGCTTCGTTGAATGGACCTGTGGCATCTCACTGCCTTACACCGTTCCTGTCGGCAGACGAGTCCGTATCTGGCACCATAGTGGCATGATCCTGCATGCTCGATCGATCGGCGACGATGTTCACATTCGCCAGAACACAACGTTCGGAGTCGCTCATCGCGGGCAGAACGAAGCGTTGCCGGTGATTGAAGATGGAGTCGACATCGGTTGCAACGTCTGTGTGCTTGGCAACGTTCGAATTGGGGCCGAGGCGACGATTGGAGCTGGATCTGTTGTTCTGATCGATGTTCCTCCGCGAACCATCGCTGTGGGAGTTCCCGCCAGAATCTTACCTGCACGGGACTCATCGATCTCGAAAAGTACTATGACGACATCTTCGACCGAGATCATAACACCATGAGGAGCCTCCCCGAGCAGATCGGCGCGGTGGTCATTGGCCGCAACGAAGGTGTTCGTCTGCAGCGCTGCCTGAAATCATTGCTTGCCGTTATCGATCATGTCGTCTATGTCGATTCAGGATCAACCGATGACAGCCTGACGATTGCGGCCGACTGCAGAGTTGAGATCGTCTCGTTGGATACTTCGACAAAATTCAGTGCAGGCCGTGCTAGAAACGATGGTTTTGAACGGCTGATGATGCTTCATCCTGAGTTGACGTTGGTCCAGTTTGTCGATGGAGACTGTGAGCTGATGCCGGGCTGGATCGAAGCCGGCTTTGATCAACTTTCCGTGAGATCAGACGTGGCGGTCGTTTGTGGACGGCGACGCGAACGGCATCCGGAACACTCTCTGTTCAATCGGCTGATTGATTTCGAATGGCACACTCCGGTCGGCGAATGTTCGGCCTCCGGTGGTGACTTTCTGATTCAAGCAAACTGCTTCCATGCTGTTGGAGGCTTTAACACTCAGGTTATTGCAGGTGAAGAGCCGGAGCTTGGATTTCGAATTCGTCAACACGGCTGGAAGATCCTTCGCATAGATCACGAAATGACTTTGCATGATGCGGCTCTCACAAGCATTTCATCGTGGTGGAAACGTGAACGAAGAAGCGGCTATGGCGCGCTCGACGTTCATTCTCGGATTGCTCGTGATTCAAATTCGTACTTCGCACGGCATGTTCGCAGCACATGGTTCTGGTCGTTGGGCTGGCTCATCCTCCTGTGCCTGATGCTGGCAGTCGGTGGACTGCTGAATGGCACTGCAGGGATATTGAGCGGTGGACTGTTTTGGTTTCTGGCCACGATGGTTCAGGTAGCCCGCATCGCCTCACGTTATCGTCTCCCGGAGATTTCACGCATCGCTTCGCTGCAGATGGCCGCATTGACTTTGCTGAGCAAATGGCCGCAGATGCTGGGGCAATTCACGTGGCTCCGTGATCGATGGCTCGGGCGACATCCGCGACTGATCGAATACAAAGCCAGTCCGCCCGAAGGTAAGGCATTCGCATCGTGACGGCAGATTCCTCTACGAATCCGACAGCCGGCCGTGCGGCTTTGCGAGCCGACCTTGCGCGTTACCCGGCTCGGCCGTGGCTGCGTGAACAGTCCGTCTGGGCTGTGGCCGTTCATCGCTTTGGGCGATATGTTGATCAGTTGCCTCGCGGCTTTCGACGCAGATTGCTCGATCGCTTTTACTGGCTCAGCTTTCGATGTGTGGAGACGTTTACAGCCGTCAGTCTCCCGAAAGAAGCAACAATCGGCCCGGGTCTAAGAGTCTGGCATTTCGGCGGAATCTTTGTTCATCCGCGAGTCATCATGGGATCGGGTTGCACTCTGCGACAAGGTGTCACGATCGGCGTTCGAGTCGACGAAGGCCCCGTACCGGTTCTTGGTGACGGCGTAGATCTTGGCGCGTATGCTCAGATTCTGGGCGGAGTGCGCATCGGGCATCACGCCAAAATCGGAGCGATGAGCGTGGTGCTGTGCGACGTGCCCGACGGAGCCACAGCGGTAGGAAACCCAGCTCGAGTAATCGCGAAGAGGCAAGCGACGAATTCGCACCCCAGCGCTGAATCAGAAGGATCTTTCTCGTAGTAGGCCGGACCGAGGGCAGGGAGTTCCGTCATTATCCGAAACGCCGGAAATCACGTTGCTCTGTCTGGCCTACGATAGATGAAGACTCCAAATCACCGTATGAGAATTGCGTACCTAACAAACCAGTACCCTAAGATCAGTCACACGTTTATTCGACGTGAAATTGACGCGGTCTTGCGAGCAGATTCGAATCTGGAAGTCTTTCGCTACTCAATTCGACCGACACCCGATCGCCTGCTCGATCCGGCGGATATCGCCGAGCAACAAATCACGGACGTCGTTCTGAGTCATGGCTTTATCAGTCTCCTTCTGGCATCAATCAGAGTTTTTCTGACGCGTCCATTGAAGTTCCTCGGAACGTTACTTCTTGCGATACGGCTCGGGCGACATGGGAGTCAAGGTTGCCTGTGGCACATCTTCTATCTGGCCGAAGCGGCGTGGTTACTGTTGCAGTTTCAGGCAAAGCAGATAACTCATGTGCATGTTCACTTCGGAACAAACCCAGCGACTGTGGCCTTATTGTGCCGAGTTCTGGGTGGCCCCACTTATAGCTTTACCGTGCATGGCCCCGAAGAGTTTGATCGCCCGGAATCATTGCACCTGAAGACCAAGATTGAATACTGCCAGTTCGTTGTCGCGGTCTCCTCGTTTGGACGTAGTCAACTCTGCCGCTGGTCCGCGTTTCGCGACTGGCCCAAAATTAAAGTTGTCCGTTGTGGTCTTCCTTCAGACGATCTGGACCAGACCGTCACGCACGTAGAAGACAATCAGAGACTGGTGTGCGTGGGACGGCTCAGCGAACAAAAAGGGCAGTTCCTGCTTGTCGAAGCCGCAAGAATCCTGCGTGATGCGGGGACGAACTTTGAGCTGGTTCTTGTCGGCGACGGCGAACTCCGAAGTGAAATTGAACGGCTCATCGCAGCGGCCAAACTGCAGAACTGTGTCCGCATA
>CANHVD010000251.1 GCA_947463775.1 Planctomycetaceae bacterium
AGGAAGGCATCCCGCAAAGATTCGGCATCTTTGCGTCGTCGATTGGCTCGCCACAGAAAACGGTTGGCGGAGTCCTTCTGAGAATACTCGTCCTGCCGCGGATGCAGCGATGACTGCTGCCACGTTTGCGAGGTCAGAATCAGGCGATGAATATGCTTCAGGCTCCAACGATTCCGGATTAATTCGGACGCCAGCCAGTCCAGTAGCTCGGGATGAGTCGGCTTGTCGCCGGTGTAGCCAAAGTTGTTCGACGAACGAACGAGGCCATCGCCTAAGTGATGCTGCCAAATACGGTTCACGATCACTCGAGCCGTCAGCGGATTGTTTTCGCTGGCAATCCAGTCCGCCAACTGCAGACGCAGGCTGGTCGTAGGAGCAGAACCCGCCGCCAAAGTGAAGTCGCGATAATGATCTGGAGCAAAGGTAAGTGCCCCGGCGCTGACCGCTTCGAGAGGCTGATTGCGTTCACCGTTTTTTAGCTTATGCAACGGAGCCGGATTCTTCGAAACGTCAGTCCAGCCGAGCACTTCATGGTAACCCAGTTCGTCAGCTGAGACTCCACCGAGCAGTTCTCGTCCACGTGGCTGAATCGGCCCGGGCCAAAAAGCTGCCGCCATGCGATAGTAGTCCGTCTGTGGAATCGGATCGAACTTGTGATCATGGCAACGAGCACACTTGGTGGTCATTCCGAGGAACGCTGATGACGTCGTGTGAACCAGATCTTCCAGTCTTTCATACTTGTAGTCTTCAGCGTCGTTAGGTTCATCGTTCCACGTGCCGAGGCACAGGAACCCCGTTGCGATCACGGACTGTTCATTGCGACCGGGAAGCTCATCGCCCGCCAATTGCTCGCGGACAAATTGATCGTAAGGCATGTCGCTGTTGAAGGCGTTGACGACCCAGTCGCGATACTTCCACGCGAACGGTTTCACCTGATCTCGTTCGTATCCACACGTCTCCGCGAACCGAACAACATCCAGCCAATGGCGAGCCCATCGTTCGCCGAAATGCGGACTGGCCAGAAGCCGATCAATCAGCTTTGTCGTGGTCTCCGTGTTCTGCGGGGTGGTCACGAAATCTTGTAGCTCTTTCGCAGACGGAGGCAGTCCGGTCACGTCCCAATAAAGCCGCTGAATCAGAGTTCGAGCATCAGCCTTCGGCGCTGGGGTAAGCCCTTGTTTCTGAAGTTCCAGGGCGACAAACTTGTCGATCGGGTGAGCCTCCGACGAAAGCCCTTCGACTTCTGGCGGTGTGACGTTCTTCAGCGGTTGAAACGACCACCAGTCGCGGCCGCCTCGAACATCCGTGGTCTGTTCGTAGAGATCGAGTTGGCGGTCGGCTGGGAATGTTGCACCATCAGCAATCCATCGCTGCAGAATCTGTATCTCTGCGTCCTGCAGCTTCTGGCTTTCGCCATGTTTCAGCGGCGGCATTTCTCCCGCGACGACTCGTTCGAGCAGTCGACTTTCTGCCGACGCCTTCGACAACACCACAGCTCCGGAATCTCCGCCCTTCGCCAGATCCGAAGCGGATTGCAAACTGAGCCCACCTGAAGGATTCGCCGACTGATGACATTCGAGACATCGTCGGATCAGAAGTGGAGCGACGTCCTTTTCAAATGACGGAGCGTCACCTGCCGCAACAGCTTCAGTCAAGTCAGTTGCAGCAAGGATAGTGATCCAAAGGATCGTGAGCACCTTTCGGTAATGCACGAGTCTCTCCGCAGGGATGGCCAACGAATTCTGCCTGTATATGCGCAGCATGTTCGCGGATTCGGGGCGTCGGAACAACTCAGCGGCGGCAGTGCTTGAACGCTCTCCGGACGGCTCGTGCAAATAGACACGAAATGTCCACGTTACATCAACTGGGTTTCCGCGATATGAATGGCCTTCAACATCGCGCGGGCTTTGTTCTGGGTTTCCTTGTATTCCATCTCGGGAACACTGTCGGCCACGATCCCGGCTCCGGCCTGGATGTAGATCATCCCGTCCTTCATCACCAGAGTTCGAAGGGCAATGCAGGTGTCCATGTTGCCGGTGAAGTCGATGTAGCCAACTGCTCCGCCGTAGGGACCTCGCTTCTGAGGTTCGACGGCGTCGATGATCTCCATCGCTCGCACTTTTGGCGCGCCGGAAACGGTACCGGCAGGAAGGCCTGCTCGTAAGGCTTCGATCGCCGAGAGACCTTTTCGAAGCTGGCCCGAGACGTTCGAGGTGATGTGCATTACGTGGCTATAGCGTTCCACGACCATCGCGTCGGTGAGTTTCACGGAACCATATTCGGCGACGCGTCCCACATCGTTGCGAGCAAGGTCTATCAGCATGACGTGTTCGGCTCGTTCTTTCGGATCCGCCAGGAGCTCTTCGGCGAGATCACGATCTTCCTGAGGCGTCTTGCCGCGCGGACGAGTTCCTGCCAGGGGCCGAATCGTGGTTTCACCGTCTTCGACTCGCACCATGATTTCGGGCGAGCTGCCGACCAAATCGACTTCCGGCGTTCGCAGCAGAAACATAAACGGGCTTGGGTTAACCATCCGCAGCGAACGGTAAACATCCAGCGGCTGAGCTTTGCTGGGGTACTCAAATCGTTGACTGATCACAACCTGAAAAATATCGCCGGCCTTGATGAACTCCTTGCACTTAGCGATCGCTTCATGGAACTGAGGCTGAGTGAAGTTGGAGCGAACTTCCGGAGTCGGCTCGACAGTTAAATCGATATCCGTCAATTGCACGTCGCCAGTACCGACGGAGAGTTGCCGACAGATCACATCGAGTCGCTCTTCAGCCTTCGCGCGGGACTCATCGAGTTTTCCGTTCGCTGTATCCGCCAGCACGACGACCAGCACAACTTTGCGGATATGGTCAAACACAACCATCGAACTGTAGAATGCGAACGTCATGTCCGGAAGATGGCGATCATCAGTAGGAACGTTCGGCAGATTCTCGGTGTAGCGGATGACATCATAGCCTGCGAAGCCGACGGCTCCGCCGCAGAAGCGAGGCAGAGCTGGCAGTGTGGCCGCGTGATACTTGGCGACTTCGGCGTCGAGCACTTTCAGGGGATCGTCACAGGAGAACTCGCGTTTCTCCACGCCGATGTGATCGATCGTAATCTTCTTGCCGGTTGCAGAAAGAATCAGAAACGGATCACTTCCGGCGAAGCTATAGCGACCAACTCGCTCACCACCGACGACGCTCTCAAACAGAAATGACCACGGCCCGGTGGCGATTCGCTGGTAGGCTGTCACGGGGGTCAAAGTGTCGGCCGTCAGTTGTCGGTAGACCGGAACAAACCGCGCGTGGCTGGCAAGCTTTTGAAATTCGGCAGATGTCGGCAGTGAGGTCGGTGACTTCATGAAAATGCAGTGTCCTGGAGATACGATCCGGAAGAGTTCCGGTACGGTTATTCTGTGCGCAGCCTCAATTTTTGCCGCTCGAAGATTCGCCGTGCAAAGACAGTATTCTGACAGATTGCGAGATCTGTTCAAACACCGAGCGAACATCAGTCAGTTCATGGTCCGTTCCCTGCCACCACGTCAGCAGACTCATGTCGGACGCTCGGACACTGCTCAACGCGACGCAGTTCAGTAGTTCGAAGCAGTAAAACTGGAGTTCTCGACAGACCGCCGGCATTGTTGCCAGAGTACCCTTGGTGATCTGAACTTCCGTGTCCTCGTACTCTTCCTGAAACGCTTCAACGCAGGAGGTTACGACTTCTTCCGCTCGTGGACATTCATGCAGGATTCGGAGTGCCCAGAAGCATGCCCCGTCTGCGGATACGGTTAGCAGGACATCCTCGCCGTCGACTTCTTCCGTCAGTTCCCAGAACCCCGGGTAGTCAAACAGAACTCCGTGTCCTTCATATCGCGTCAGACATTCTGACGAATCAATCGCCATTGGTTACTCCAGCCACTTTGCGGATTATCACCGCGATCCCGTGAGGCCCTCAGTCAAGAGGGCATGTTTCAATCGGGGAATCATAACCAGCGGGGGAGGTCGCATCAAATTGCCATTGGAAAACCTGGAATTGAGCAAGCTCCAACTATTCTTGATGCAGTTCACGACGATAGCGGCTTATTTTGACGAGATGCGAAGTCACACACAGCAGTGGTGTGATTCAGTCGTGGAATAGGCGGAAGGCAAGGGATTCGAACCCTTATCTCTGGGAAGAGGCACGCATTAGCAATGCGGCCCGGCCAACCATATCCGGCTGCCTTCCGAGTGGTGTCAGTGCGTTGGGCAGGAATTGAACCTGCACAGCCGTCAGGCGGATGCTTTACAGGCAACTGGGCTCACCAATGCCCGGCCAACGCGTCGTTGAGCAAAATGGGAATTTGAAATTTGAAATTTCAAATGGGATCTCATTTGCGGGGGCAGGATTCGAACCTGCGGACTCGTGGTTCAAAGTCACGAATTTCTACCAACAGAAACTACCCCGCAGTAAACGGCTGGCATCGGGCAGATGTCAGCTCAAAGTGTCTCGCGGGAATTGAACCCGCCTGTTCGGGGTGGAAGCCCGATGCCTTTGCCTCTCGGCCAGAGACACATGTCATTCGTCATCAGCAATCAATCATGTCACGAGATCGATTGTTGAGTTCGAAGTCAGCGGAAGGAGAGGGAGTTGAACCCTCAAGGCCTTGCAGCTCATCCGTTTTCAAGACGGTTGCCATCGCCAATTGGCTTGCCCTTCCGAATGATTCTTCACGCTGTGCTGGTTGTTGCCGCGTAGAGAATCAGTAACTGCGGAGGCAGGATTCGAACCTGCATGCAACTCCTTAACAGGGAGGTGCCTTACCAGTTAGGCCACACCGCAATGAAGTCCAATAAGAATCACTGGATCAATTTCCATGACTCACGATGCAGGGTCTGCTGACTGTCGTCTTGCCTTCATCACAACCCGACACGGCAGCGAGGGATCACCAGAACACGTTGCGCGTTTTCAGGCCCGGAGGGTCGACAAATCCAATGCCGGTGGCGTGAGCCACCGGTATTCGAACAAGAGGAATCTGAGGCCCGAAGGGCCGGCACAAGGACGGATGTGCCGGCCCTTCAGGCCTGAATCGCAGTGTTTTTTAAGTCCGGTGGCTCACGCCACCGGCAGAGGATGTGCCGGGCTTCCAGCCCTAACCGAAAAATGCAACTTGAGAAAACGTCAGCGAGACATCACCAATGCAGCTCACTGGACCAGGATGCACAATCCCTCGCTAACGTGTCGGGTTGTGCTGACTCATGATGAACAGCGAATAACGAACCATTGGGGCCGGACAGATTCGAACTGTCACCATTCCGATTAAAAGTCGGACGTGCTGCCGTTACACCACAACCCCGAATGAGTTGTGGGGGCCGTTTCAGTCGTGGACAAATTGCGTACATGAGATCACCTGTGAGTTAACAAACTTATGCCGGATGTTCGTAGATAGCTCGGGATGGAATTGAACCATCACCGCCGCCTTATCAGAGCGACATGCTGCCGATACACCACCGAGCTGTGATGAGATGCGATTGACGCGTGTGGGATTCGAACCCAACCTGACCAGAGTGAAAGTCTGGTAACCTCACCAGAAGTCGAACGCGCCGATGAGAAATGAATTGCACGAGCAGAATTGCAGTGGGGCAGATGGTGCTCGAATCCATCTCCTCTGGTCTTCAGCCAGATGCTTTGCCGTCTAAGCTACTGCCCCGCGTTTGGTGATCGTGAGGTGTCATTTGCAAGTAGCCGGATTCGTGAGAATTCGGGACACCGTGCAATGCATCCGAATTCTCACGAATCCGGCTACTAACAAGTTACTCGCATCGGGCACAAAAAAAGCCCGGTGTTTGTGACACCGGGCTTCGAAAGGGATTCCGAACACGACCGAGAGTCACAGGCGCAAGTGCTGATTGGAAAAAGAATAGGTAGCAGCGACGCTATTCTGTTCCTGTTCAGCCTCTTGTCCTTTGAAACTCGATCGTGAAATCAACATGTAAGCACCAACATCCCTTTGAAAGTTGTCCTGCAGCGACAGGAGCAAATGTGTAACGCGGGTAAGACGCCGGACGCCGCGAAATGGTTCACAGTTTTTCGAAAGAACTTTTTCTCGTGGTCTTATTCGTGGTGCGGACTTCTGTCCGCTTTTCGCGGAAGGCTGTCGCTGCTGGGCTCGTTGGCTGAAGCCAACGCTAAAATGAATCCACGAAGGAAAGAGAACCACACAGTCGCTTGCAGCTTGCCGCTAACGAATTAACGCTGACTACTTTGTCGTCTTGCGGATTGATTTCCCGTTGAGCACTCCTGTCGCCTGACCGTCGTACACGGCAAACTTTCCGGCTACGAGCACGTAGCGAATTCCTGATGGCGTCAGATAGGGTTGGTCAAAAGTGGCTCGATCGCGAAACGTTACCGGATCAAAGATAGCAATGTCGGCGACGAGATCTTTCTTTAGGAATCCTCGATCTTTCAATCCCATGATCTCAGCCGGTAACCCTGTCGCACTTCGAATCGCGGCCGCCAGGGAAAGTACGCCTTGCTCAATCGCATATCTGCCGATCTTCCGCGGGAAAGTGCCGAACGATCGTGGATGAGGCTGGCTGGACGTGAGCACCTTGGCTCCTCCGTCGCTGGCGGTTGCGACCCACGGCAGAGGCATTGCCATTTGCAGATCGTCTTCATGCATGCCGAAGTTGATGACTGAAGCGCCGCCGTTGCGTTCAATCTCCAACACCACATCAACAACCTCACGTTTCTGAGCGGTGGCGATCTCATCAATCGACTGCCCGATCCAACTTCGATTCAGACTGCAGGAAGCAAGCTGAATGCGTGACGAAGTTTCCAGAGTCTTCGACACCTCGGCTCGAATGCGACTGGCGGTCTCGGCATCATTCAATCGCTTCTTCAGTTCCTCGCGACCTCCTTCACGACACCACGCTGGCAGAAGCGTCGCCTCCAGAGAGGTACTCGAAGCCGTGTATGGATATTGATCGGCCGTCACTTTGAGACCATCCGCACGAGCCTTCTCAATCTGATCCACAGCCAGTCGCAGCGTACCCCAGTTCGTTTTCCCTGTAGCTTTGAAATGCGACACATGCACGGGCAGTCCAGCCTCTTTGCCGATGCGAATCGCCTCAAGGATACTCGGAATCAGTTCAGATCCCTCGCTGCGAATATGACTTGCATACAGACCATTATGCTTCGCGACGACTCGAGCAATCTCAATCAATTCTTCAGTCTCCGTCAGCGTTCCGGGGATATAAATCAGTCCGGTGGACATACCAAAGACACCATCCTGCATGGCCTTGTCGGTAAGCAATCGCATCTGATTCAGTTGCTCGTCGGTGGGCTTTCCTGCGCTCTTGCCCATGACTTCACTGCGCAGACTTCCTTGCGGCAGTAGATGAGCGATATGCGTGCCGGCGCCTTGCTTATCGATCGTTTCGAAATACTTCGCGGCATCAATTGGACCGCTGCCGCAGTTACCAGTGACGACGGTCGTGCACCCCTGCAACAGGTAATTGATGTTCGCGCGAGTATCACGATCCAGAATAGGTTCGTCACTGTGGTTGTGGAGATCAATAAAGCCCGGGCAGATCACGAGGCCTGAGCAGTCAATCCTGATGTCCGCTTCGGGAGGCTTCTCGGGGCCGACCATGACGATCTTGCCGTCACGAACTGCGACGTGGCCGACGACCGGTTCGGACCCATCGCCCGGATGAATGATTCCATTCGTCAGCAGGATCTCTGCCCGCACGCCATCAGAAGTATCAGTTGTCGCTGGTGACTGTGCGATCAGTGCCGGATCATTGAGTTGCCCATTAAGAACGATCAGAAACGCGACGAAATGA
>CANHVD010000252.1 GCA_947463775.1 Planctomycetaceae bacterium
GTAGTACGTGATCCGCTCTTCGACACGAGTCGTCTGAAAGGCGACCACAGATTTCGAATTTGGCGCCCAGTGAGCATCGACGCTGTCTTCAGGGAAATCGGGCAGGTCGTATTCCATTCCCATGCCTCGAGCCCGTGATGCATCGCGGCGAAATGTGTTTTCGGCCACTGCATCAGTCGTGAGCTGCACCTCGGAGTTGTCAGCTGTTGTCTTGAGCCAGATATTATTGGCTCGCGTGAAGACCGTCACCGAACCATCCGGCGAAGTTGAAGCTGATGATTCTGGAGCTTGTCGGCCTCGACGTCGACGACGAGGCTGCTCGTCAACTTTCACGTTCTTGATCACGCTGTCGTCAATGATCACATTTGAGCCACCAGACTCCGCGCGGACGCAGCCTAACTCTTTCCCGTCGGGATCACTGAAGAGCCAAACATGCCCGGCAAACGTGTGCTGATTGCGAGTTTCACCGGGCTTCACAGCTCCGTATTCTCTCCGCCCGCCGGACGAATCAATCCAGTTCAAAGTTAAGGCTCGATCCAGACGATTCTCGACCACAATCTCTGTGTCCTCTTGTCCGTCAGCGGACGGCCGAACTGGCAGAAACAAAGATGTGACATTGTTTGCAGGTCCGGTGCTCTCGGCGGTGACCTTCCCCGAATCACGTTGCAGACGAAATCGCCCATCGGGGCCAATCAGCAGGATCTGAGTCCCGTCTTCACTGAATTCAATCTCGTTCACAGGAAGCTGTTCGCCCGAGACGTCTCGCTTCAGCAGTTCCGCCAACCCTGTCGCAACGGCCGCATGGTCAAATGCCAGGACTCGAGCACCCTTATTGGCATCGACCACGATGAATTCTCGCTTGGCATCCGGAAGATCATTGCGATACCAGAACTGCGACTGATCACCAAACCATTTCGGCTGGACTCGATCACGATAAACCCGCTGCGCTTCGGCTGTTTGCCCAAACAAGCAACTCGCCAGCAGCAGGACTCCCTGAATCAGTATCCAGAAGAATCGTTGACGTAAGCTGAAACAAGCGGTCATCACATGCTCCAAATCAGAAGCCTGGACACGGGAAGAACGTCATATCCAAGAGCCGAATGACTTAAGAGGGCTGTTGTTTTGGTCGCGCATTAAGCATTTTCGTTTAACGGCGAGGCGGAGGCGAAATCGGACAAGACGCCTGCGGCTTGCCATAAAACGATAAATCCAATATCTCGATACGCTCAAACTGCTGGGCAAAACATTGTCTGTTTTCACCACCAATTCTTCAGCCCAGCGACGACGAGCCCAGCCGTTTTCGCAGAAAGTTTGCGCGAGCAACATTGCGGTCGGCTGTTTCCAGTTCGGCACCATGCAGCTTCTGCAGATGTGCGGGCTGAGTATGGATGAACAACTCATTGACGGAGGCCACATCGAGATTCGACACCAGACCCAGCCGAATGCCCATCCTCAGACTCGACAGCAACAACATCGTCTCTTCGGAACTGATCGAACGAGCACTCGTCAGCGTTCCAAATGCACGGGCGACCTGGTCGTGCAGTTGTGACTTGTTATCACGCAGCAGCAGGTCGCGAACTTTTCGTTCCCAGCCAATGATGTGTGAAACAACTTCCTGAACTTCGGCGATCAGATCCGTCTCAGATTTGCCAAGCGTCATCTGATTTGAGATCTGGTAAAAGTCCCCCATCGCCTGGCTGCCTTCGCCGTAGAGTCCTCGCACGGCCAGGTTGATCTTTTGAGCCGCCTGATGAACCTTCTGGATCTCGCGAGTCACTCTCAGCGCTGGCAGATGCACCATCACGCTGACTCGAATTCCCGTTCCCACGTTGGTTGGACACGCGGTCAGATAACCCAACTGAGGATGAAACGCGAACGGAACGGTCGCTTCAATCTGATTGTCGAGCGCATCACATTCCTGCCAGCAATCATCCAGTGCAAAGCCACTGTGCAATACCTGAATTCGCAGATGATCTTCTTCATTAATCATCACGCTGTGACGTTCGCCCTCACTGATCGCAACGGCGCGAGGACCATCTCCACGAGCCAGCTCGCGGCTGATTAACTGACGTTCCATCAGCAGTTGACTGTCGAGCGATGTCAGAGTCTCAACATTCACATGGTGAACCGGACGACCGAGGATTTCTGATTTCAGTGCGGCCTGAACCTGCTGCACAATCTGAAAACGCACGTCGGCCGCGGCTCGCGTGATGAATGGAAACCCGGCTACATTGCGAGCCAGCCGGACCCGACTGGAGATCACAATATCTGACTCCGGTCCGTCTCCGCGCAGCCATTCTCCACTGGTACGAGCCAGCTCAGCCAGACAGAAATCTTTGTCCTGACGATCTGAACTCAACGAACTATTCCTTGCAGAAAATCATAGACATTCGTAACACCAGACAGCATTTTGCCGCCGCTAACGACTTCGTTCCCTGCGGAAGCGTCCGAAGCAGCGGGGCGGAATTGTAGACCGCTGACTCCGTCCGGTACAGGCACGCGATTCTGACGGACGAATTCCGGTAAATGGCAGATTTCAGAGGGCTCGAACGGAAACAACCTCGGCGGGCTGACGCCCTGCCGCTCGCCTTAGTCGGCGATTGGCATGCGGATTCTGTTGCCGCGAAGTGACTGCAGCTTTGCAATCGCGGCATCAGCTGATCGCAATCGGCCTTCTGTCGTGCGATGAGTCATTATCACCAGGCGAGCCACCCCGGACAGATCATCCACGTCGGCCGTCTCATCCTGGCGAACACTGCTGATACTGATCTCGTTGCGCCCCAGAATATCGGCGATGTCAGCCAGCACGTGAGGGCGGTCAGCGACTGTGAATCGCAGATAGTAGCGGCGACTGAGCTCTTCCTGCGGCTGCAGCGGAATGGATTCGCGGGACTGCAGTCGCTGCAATGATTGAAAGGTAATCGCCGCTCGACCGGTGGCGAAATCGATCACATCGGCCATCACCGCGGACGCTGTCGGCATCTGCCCCGCGCCAGCTCCGGAGAATCGCATCAGACCAACCGCATCTCCCTCGATGCTCACAATGTTGTCCGCTCCGTTTGTCAGAGCCGCTGGACGATCGGCTTTTACTAGCGTCGGCTGAACGGCGATCTCAAGACGGCCCTTTGACAATCGAGAGGTCGCCAGCAACTTCACTCGGTATCCGAGCTCAGCAGCCACCAGCAGGTCGAGCAATTCGATGTGCTGAATTCCCTGGCGAACGATCGCATCCAGCGGCACGGATGTTCCGTAAGCCAGTTGAGTCAGAATGGACAGCTTCTGCGCGGCGTCAGTTCCATCAACGTCCATCGCGGGATCAGCTTCGGCGTATCCTCGAGCCTGAGCTTCCGTCAAAACATCTTCATAAGTCTGGCGACGATCCAGCATTCGACTCAGAATGAAGTTACTCGTGCCGTTCAGAATTGCTTCGATGGAAACGATTCGGTTCGCAGTCAAAGCGGTCGTTACTGCAGAGATGATCGGGATACCACCTGCTACGGCCGCCTCAAAACAAATTGTGCGTCCCAGCTTATGAGCCAGCCCGAAGAGTTCTGCGCCATGAGCATACAGAAGGGCTTTGTTGGCAGTGATCACATCTTTACCAGCTTCAAGCAGACTGGTTATATCGGCTCGTGCTGGATTGATCCCACCCACCACATGAATCACCACCTGAATGTCAGGATCGGCGATGACGGTCTGGATGTCATCTGAAACCGGGATACCGCTCAGGTCGACATCTCGCTTCTTCGCAAGATCTCGCACGACGATTCGACGCAGCCGAATCGACCGGCCCGTCCGCTGAGTCAGCAGGTCGCTGGACGTCTGCACAATCCGCACAACACCACTTCCGACAGTGCCGCAGCCGACAAGTGCGATATTCAGTTCCGAGTTGCCCGGCATAATGAGTCCTTATGAGTCAGCCAACAAACGCAATTGACGTTAACGACATCGCTGGATTCCGGTTGGATCGGAAATAAGGCAGCAATCGCATCAGTCCGGAAAACAGGATCAGCCGACATTCCCCCGGAGGGTGCCACCAGAGCCGAAAAAGTCGACCGAAGAATGAGAGCGTCCCAAACCTTTTCCCGTTCAGCAGTTGAGCGATGCCGCGTGAGCCATATACTGTGCGATATTCGGCTGCCGTTGGGAACGAAAGCCAGTGATCTCCATGTTTCGAATCATGACTAATCAAACACAAAATTCTGTTCTCGCGGCACAAATGCAGATTGGAGCCGTCAGCTACCTGAACTCACGTCCACTCATCGAGGGACTTGAGGGGTTGCTGCCATCGGCCAATTTGGTGCTCGATTACCCCAGCCGCCTGGCCGACGCCTTGTCGAACGGTCAGCTGGATGTCGCTCTGATTCCATCGATTGAGTACTTCCGGCGACCGGGCTACGAAGTCATTTCCGACGCCTGCGTGGCGGCTCGCGGTGAAGTGTTGAGCGTTAAGCTTTATTGCCGAGTTCACCCGGGACAAATTCGGACGCTTGCTCTCGACGAGGGTTCTCGGACCAGCGCCGCGCTGACGAAAGTGATTCTGGCAGAACGTTACGGTGTGATCCCGAAGACCGAACCTCTGCGCATGGAATCCACCACGACAGACAGCAGTGCTGATGCAGTCCTGCTGATTGGCGATCGTGCAATGCACAGCCCGGAAGAGTCTTTCACTGAAGTCATGGACCTTGGACAGTTCTGGTATGACTGGACCGGTCTGCCCTTCGTCTTCGCCATGTGGGTGGCTCGTCGCGAAGTCAACACGGAAGGTGTGGACGAAGCATTGTCTCAGGCACGTGATCTCGGGATTGCCAACGTGGCGGATATCGCTCGCGAAGAAGCACCTCGCCTGGGCATCTCGGAGAGCCTTGCACACAACTATCTGACCCGGAATCTTCACTACCATTTGACTTCAGCCGAGCGAAGCGGACTGAAGCTGTTCAGCGAGCTGGCCGCTCAGCATAATCTGGTGAAACCCAATGTCGACATCGTCTACCGAGATCTCATCACTGCTTGATAAAGCTGTTGCTGGTGACCGACTCACTCCCGAAGAAGGCCTCGCGCTGCTGCAGTCCAATGACCTCGCAGCAATCGGTGCAGCAGCGAATGCGGTGACGATGCGCATGCATCCCGAGCCGTTTCGTACCTACAACATTGATCGCAATATCAACTACACAAACGCGTGTACTGCCGTTTGCGATTTCTGTGCGTTCTATCGACCACCCAATCATCCGGAAGTTTATGTGCTTCCTATGGAAGTGCTGCTGAAGAAGATTGAGGAAACCGTTGCTCTGGGCGGCGATCAAATTCTGTTGCAGGGCGGTCTTCATCCCAAACTGCCGCTGGAATGGTACGAAGATATGCTGCGAACTCTTCGCCAGCATTATCCCCAGGTGAACATTCACGGGTTCAGTCCTCCCGAGATTTATCACTTCACCAAGATCAGCAAGTTGCCTCTGAAGACGGTTCTCGAACGACTCAAGGAAGCCGGCCTCGGCAGTCTTCCCGGTGGTGGCGGCGAGATTCTCGTTGACCGAGTTCGCACAGCGATTACTCGCGGCAAGGTCCTGTCTGATGACTGGCTCGACGTCATGCGTGTGTGGCATGGACTCGGCGGCAAGTCTTCAGCGACCATGATGTTTGGACACGTGGAAACTTTGGCCGAGCGAATTGAACATCTGGATAGAGTGCGCCAATTGCAGGATGAGACCGGTGGTTTCACCGCGTTCATCTGCTGGACCTTTCAGCCCGAAAACACCGACATGGCTCACATCCCTCCGGCCGGGGCATTTGAGTACCTGAAAACTCAGGCGATCAGCCGTCTCTATCTCGATAATGTGCCCAACATTCAGTCGTCGTGGGTAACTCAGGGAGAAAAAGTCGGCCAGCTCGCAATGCTGTTCGGTGCGAACGATATGGGCAGTCTGATGATTGAAGAAAACGTCGTCTCCCAGGCCGGAACGGTTCACCATCTGACCATCGAAACCATCCGTCGCTGCATCGAGAACGTCGGCTACATTCCTCGCCAACGCAACGTGTTTTATGACTACATCGATCAGGCCGTCGTTTGAAATTCGTCCGGGCGAGCCGGGCTGCGTCAGCACCCGGACGTTCACGGCCCCGTCGGGAGTCGTCAGCCCCGGACCCAAATCATCCCGAAAATTCGCGATAGCTTCGATTCAGTATGTCCTATTTTTCTCCGGGTGCTGACGCAGCCCGGCTCGCCAAGTCAGGTGGGAACTCCAGGTGTGCCGACTTGACGTCGATGACTCACTTGGAAAGTCTCGCGTTGCGTGCTTTCTTTCGCATGCAATGCTGGCAATAATATGTTGCCTGCCAGGATTGCGACACGGTTGGATCCTGCTGTTTTCCAACAACTTCCTCCGACGAATCTGCCTCCGCAAATCCGCCGGAACTCCCACCTCCTTATGAACGCGGAGCATTTCATGACCTCACCTTCCAGCGGAGCCTCACGACGAGACTTCCTCAAGACCTCTGCAACGGCGGCAGCAGTGACAGCCACTTTGAGCAACGTTGCCTCTGGCATGTACGTTTCTCAGGACGACACGATCTCCATCGCTCTGGTCGGCTGCGGCGGACGCGGAACCGGAGCGGCCGGTAATGCTCTGTCGGTCGATAACGGGCCGATCAAGATCGTGGCCATGGCCGATGTGTTCCAGAAGAACCTCGATGCCAGCCACGGCAACCTGAGCAAAGAACACGGCGAAAGCGGCAAACTGGACGTGCCACCAGAACGACGCTTCATCGGCTTCGACGCTTACAAGCAGGCCATGGATGT
This sequence comes from Planctomycetaceae bacterium, assembly GCA_947463775.1. Classification (GTDB taxonomy): domain Bacteria; phylum Planctomycetota; class Planctomycetia; order Planctomycetales; family Planctomycetaceae; genus SXXK01. The sequence goes on from CANHVD010000252.1 coordinate 6,797, forward strand.
TCTGAAGCCTGGTGATGTTGTGATCCTGACAACTCCGCCCGCATTTCGCTGGGTGCACTACACCTATGCAATCGAAAAGGGCCTGAACGTATTCATGGAGAAGCCCGTCACTGTCGACGGCCCAACCACGAAACGCATGCTGGCTCTGAACGACAAGGCGATCGAAAAGAATCTGAAGGTTGCTGTCGGTCTGATGTGCCGTCACTGCGAAGCTCGCCGCGAACTGTTCGATCGTATTCAGAACGGCGAAATTGGCGACATCACCATGATGCGAGCCTACCGCATGGCAGGTCCAACCGGAACTGCGGCCACAGGTCCAAAGCCGGAAGGTGTCAGCGAACTGCTGTATCAGATCAGCCGCTTCCATGGTTTCCTGTGGCTCAGCGGTGGTGCTGTCAGTGACTTCCTGATTCACAACATTGATGAATCGTGCTGGATGAAGAACGCATGGCCGGTGAGCTGCAAAGCCAACGGTGGACGGCATTATCGAGGCGACAATGTCGACCAGAACTTCGACAACTATTCGATGGAGTACACCTTCGACGACGGCACTAAGTTGTTTGTCAATGGGCGAACGATTCCCGGCTGCCATCAGGAATTCGCCAGCTACGCTCACGGCACCAAGGGACTGGGAGTTATCTCGTCCGCATCACACTGGCCGTCACGTGCTCGAATCTACAAAGGGCACAACGAAGACGCGAAGAATCTGGCGTGGGAGTTTCCTCAGCCAGAAAAGAACAATCCTTACGTTGACGAATGGAAGCATTTGATTGCCGCCATCCGCAACAACGAAAAGTACAACGAAGTCGAACGCGGCTGCATGGCCAGCGTTGTGACCTCCATGGGCCGCATGGCTGCTCATACCGGTCAGGAGATTACTCTGGAGCAGATGATGAACTGCGAACACGAATTCGCACCAGATATCGACAAGCTGACTCTGGAATCCGAATCCCCACTGGTCGCCGACGCCGAAGGCAAGTATCCAATCCCACTGCCAGGTCTCGAGAA
>CANHVD010000253.1 GCA_947463775.1 Planctomycetaceae bacterium
GTACGGCTGCGCTGATAACTCGCATCGCGTTGATCCGCAGAAAATGGTGGGTGAGGATACCAAAGTCATGGGCGCGGAACAGATTAACAAACGATCACCCAAATTCAAATGAATGACCTTGCAGTCGAATGAGGTGAAAAGCATGGACGTCGGCCGACGTGACGGCGACCAAGGCGCGCAAAAAAAGACGGCTGCCGATTGCTCGACAGCCGTCTTAGTATAAACAGATTGAGTAGTGAGCTGAGTTTTGACGCGAATCGTTTTAAATTGATGATCACAATTCGTTAGAACTGTGATGGATATCCTTAGAAAGGAGGTGATCCAGCCGCAGGTTCCCCTACGGCTACCTTGTTACGACTTAGTCCCAATCACGAAGTTTGCCCTAGGCACCTGCCTCCTTACGGTTAGCACAGCGACTTCAGGCACCCCCCGCTTTCGTGGCTTGACGGGCGGTGTGTACAAGGCTCAGGAACATATTCACCGCAGCATAGCTGATCTGCGATTACTAGCGATTCCAGCTTCATGCAGGCGAGTTGCAGCCTGCAATCCGAACTGAGCGACACTTTTTGAGATTAGCTCCCCCTCGCGAGTTTGCTGCCCTTTGTATGCCGCATTGTATGACGTGTGCAGCCCTGGACATAAAGGCCATGATGACTTGACGTCGTCCCCACCTTCCTCCGGTTTGACACCGGCGGTCTCCTTAGAGTCCCCAACTGAATGCTGGCAACTAAGGACAAGGGTTGCGCTCGTTAAGCGACTTAACGCGACGTCTCACGACACGAGCTGACGACAGCCATGCAGCACCTGTGCATGTTCCACCCGAAGGCGTGGCCCAGCTTTCACTGGGTTAATCCATGCATGTCAAGTCCAGGATAAGGTTCTTCGCGTTGCCTCGAATTAAGCCACATCATCCACCGCTTGTGTGAGCCCCCGTCAATTCCTTTGAGTTTCAGCCTTGCGACCATACTCCCCAGGCGGAGCACTTAACGCTTTCGCTACGGCAGAAAAGGGAAACCCTCTCCCGCCCAGTGCTCATCGTTTACAGCTAGGACTACCGGGGTATCTAATCCCGTTCGCTCCCCTAGCTTTCGTGCCTCAGCGTCAGTTATTCCCCAGTGTGCCGCTTTCGCCTCCGGTGTTCCTGCCAATATCAACACATTTCACCGCTCCACTGGCAGTTCCGCACACCCCTGAAATACTCTAGCAATTCAGTTTCAAACGCAATGCCTCAGTTGAGCTCAGGCATTTCACATCTGACTTGAATCGCCGCCTACGCACCCTTTAAGCCCAGTGATTCCGAATAACGTTCGCACAGTACGTGTTACCGCGGCTGCTGGCACGTACTTAGCCCGTGCTTCTTTTGAGGCTCTGTCAACCTCGAGGGAGTACCCTCGAGGATTTCATCCCCTCCGAAAGCGGTTTACAACCCAAGGGCCTTCATCCCGCACGCGGCGTCGCTCCGTCAGACTTTCGTCCATTGCGGAAGATTCTCGACTGCAGCCACCCGTAGGTGTCCGGACAGTATCTCAGTTCCGGTCGTGGGGGCCATGCTCTCACACCCCCTAGACATCTTCGCCTTGGTAGGCCATTACCCCACCAACTAGCTAATATCACATAAGCCGCTCCTCAGGCGGAATCACACCTTTGCTCCGCGGAGATCATCGGGTATTACCTACAGTTTCCCGTAGCTATCCCCGTCCTGAGGGTACGTTCCTATGAATTCCTACGCCGTTCGCCGCTCCCATATTGCTATGAGCGCTCGACTTGCATGCCTAATCCACGCCGCCAACGTTCATTCTGAGCCAGGATCAAACCCTTCAAAAATATGCTTGACCGAAGGTTTCCCAACGGTTAATAGCAAAAAGGTAAGATCTCTGTTTGCCGTCCCGGTCTAGGACGGCGAACAAACAATTCGTTAGCCAAAACTCAAAGGCTCACATACTCAATCATGTTGTCAAAGATCATCACTAACCGAAGAGCTTTGGGCTCCTTAACCAGTTGGCTTCTTTTCAGTTGCCAGTGGTGTCGGTCAGCGAGGGAGGCAGTATATCGGGGTTCGGAGAACTGTCAATCCTTCTGTCTCAATTTTCTTTTGAGCTTTCTGGATCTTGTTCTTTGGTGACTTCCGATCGCTGCTCCAGTGCCCCTGTTCGGTCAAAATAACAGTCGAAGGACAGCCACAGTGATCGGGCATAGCGGAAGAAAACAACAGGGAAAATGACACAAAATGTCGCCAATCCTGGAATAAGCCATCCGCGGCCGATTCCGATGACGAAGTGCAGGAGGATGTAGGTCCAAGTTGTGAGAAGGGTCGTCAATCCGTAGTTGATATAGGTTGACCCAAGAAAATAGCCGGGATCTCTTTCAAAACGAAAGCCACATTGGTCACACGTTTTGTTCATCCGCAGCATTCCCGAGAACAACTGGCCCTTTACGCACATCGGGCATTTCAAAGACGTGGCTCTGGAGAATGCCTGGCCAACAGAATCCGGTGGCGCAGTCGTGATTGGGCGAGGGTCTTGATCCATTCTTTTTTGCGACCTTTTTTCGGGGTTCGGCTGTTCAGATAGAAGTGAGCTCACATTGGAGCAGTCCGATCCTCGTTCGTGCCAGTCGATCTCTCCTGATTTACTTGCGGCCGGAATTCCGAGAGGCGGTTTCGCCATAATCGGGAGGCGAGTGAGTTCGCTCACGCTATGAAAAGTTTCAGTGGATCGCGATCACTGTCGCCTGGAAAGCAGTCGATCTCGGGGAACTGTTGAGCGATCTCCTTCGCCAGTTGCTCAATGGCGGGGCGTTCACTGGCGAAATGTCCCGTGAGGATCAGGTTGATTCCTCGAGATTGGGCTTCAAGAACAGAATGAAATCTCGCCTCTCCAGTCAGAAACGTATCGCAACCTGCTCGAATCGCGTCTTCAAGGAATTCTGCAGCAGCTCCGCAGGCCACAGCGACTTGATTTACGGGCTGATTCTCATGCCAGCAGACTTCAAGTGATCTTGATTGAACTGTCATCGCGACTTTCTCAAGAAATTCCTGGCGATCCAAAGGATTCTCCAGCACTCCGAATCGGCCGGCTCCAGAATTCGCGTCGTCGCCGCCGGGTCGCAGTGCCTGAATGTGCTGCAGTCCCAGATTCTCCGCGAGCTGCTGATTGATGCCGCGGTCCGCACTGTCGAAAGCGGTGTGTGGGCTGTAGACCGCAATGCCTGCTTCAGCCAACTGAAGCAGGATTCGTCCTTCTTCTGTTGCGTCTGTGATTTTCTTTGTGGCACGAAAGAGTATCGGATGATGAGTCACGATCATCTGCGTCTGTCGCTCGACGGCTTCGGCTGACACAGGGGCCGTTAGTGTCAGGCATGTCATGAGTCGCTGAACGGGACGATTTCTGCGGCCGAGCAGAAGTCCGACATTGTCCCATGACTCCGCGAGGTTCGTGGGGGCAAGTTTTTCCAGATAGCTGCAGATCTCGAGAACTGTGGCCATGCAGATCCTTTACGGTCTCGTGTGTCTAACCCGGCCAGCCTGAAAGTTCTTCAGGGGTCTGGGGAGCAAACAACCCGAGTAACGGTAGTGCAAATGTCGTCGGTGGAAAAGTGCGAGAGCGACTATTTGACTATTCGTTCGCTTGTTTTAGAGCAAGCAATGTGGCTCGTTCTGGCATCGCTTTGTAGTGCGGGTCGAGAGGATAGCAGCCCGAGACAAGTCCGTTGCGAGGTGCGGTGGTGCAGTCGCTGAATGTGCGGCAGATTTTTTTTCGGCCCGGTTCGCGACCTGCGGAAACATCCGCCGGGAGATCCGGATAGGACAGAACCATTCTTCCAAGCCCGATGGAGTCGGCCATTCCAGTGCGAATCACGGCCTGGCCCACATTCGGCAGCCATTCCTGAAGATACGAATAACCGGACCCCACGACGATCAGTTCCGGAACCTTTTTCTTTAATTCAGCTGTGGCCACGATCTGTCTGCAGACCCCGACCAGAGGATCTTCCGGCGGCTGGTAGCCATCGCTGGGCGGAAACAAGGCTGGTCGTTGGATGTGGGGGTTGTAGTAGGGACTGCCGCAAGTCGAGCAAACGAGATCAATGGACAATGATTTCAGAAGTTCAAGAAATTGCACGGGCTCCGCCAGATCAATCCCCTGCCCTGTTCCATCGCCGCCGAATGCATACCGATACAAATCGGTCGTTGTCGGTATGCCGGTACGTTCTTCAGTGGTGCCGGGCTGATACGGCACGAAATCGAACACACTCAACCTGACACCAATTCCCAGTCCGGGTACTTCTGCCCGAATGCCGGCAGTTATCTCCCGGAGGAAGCGAGTTCGATTTTCGAAGCTGCCCCCGAAGTCCCCTGCTCTGTCGAACCCCGACAGCAGCTCGTGTCCGAGATATCCGTGACAGTGCTTGATGTCGACCCAGCGATATCCGGCCTGCGCAGAAAGTTTGGCGGCGGCGATGAAATCGTCAATCAGGTGACGTAGGTCGTCATCGCTCATCATGGGCCCGTCGTCATTGATTCCAAATTTTGCATCCAGAATCGGGTGCCGATAGGCGATCTGCGGTTCGAGTTTCTTTTTGTCGAGAGGACGAGCAAACCGACCTGAATGAGTGAGCTGCAATCCGATCAGTAAATCGTCCGTCGAGCCGATGTTCTCTCGATGAGCATTCTCAAGTATTTCTCGCAGTTCAATCAAATCGGGAAGTGTCTGAGCGTTGATCATCAATTGGTTTGGATTTGCTCGACCATCTGGTCGAACTGCCACCGCTTCTCCTCCCCAAATCAATTTGGCCCCGCTGAGACCAAAATTCCTCCACCTTCGTCGCGTCAGATCTGTTGGACGCCCGTCCGTAGTGCCATCCCAACCTTCCATCGGCAGAATGCACCAGCGATTTCCGATGGGGCCACAGACAGAGTCCAGCGGTTGCTCAAGTATGCTTTCGGGGCCACTTTGGACGGTATCGTCAAACGGCAGGTTGAGGTTCAATTCCTGCAGGCGTTCCTGGAACTGTGCTGCGGTTTTGAATGTGGAAATACGAGGGTAAGCCATGGACAGTTTCTCGACAGATGCATTACGAGACCAACAGCGTTACTCTAAATGGAAACTTGTGGCGACTCCTACCGACAGGTCGCAGTGTTTTTAAAAAAGGCCCAGCATCGATTTGCGATGTTACCGCTGTTCCTCCAGATCCCGTACTTCTGTTCGAGCACAATTCATGACAAATCCATCGCCGTTTTCTGCCATCACAGTATGTGCTGTGCTGGGCTTTTCTCTGGCGTTGAACGCTGCCGTTAAGAACTCTGACGAACAACCTATTGCCGAGAAGAAATCCACCGGGGCCCCCGCTGATCCGCAGCATCGAGAGACTTGTGTAAAGGTCTTGAAGCCGCTCGGAGTTCTGGTTGGCGAATGGAAAGGTGTTGGCCAACCGCGACGAGGTTCAAATGTGGGAGCCTGGTCCGAGAAAGCTCATGCTGCCTGGAAGTTTGATGAAAACCAATCAGGATTGCTTCTGAACTTTGATCCCGGCCAGCACTATAAGTCAGTTGTGTTTTCGGTGGCGGAAGATGCCGTGACACCAGAATTATTTCTGATGGCAGCCGGGGGCCAGACGATTCAGTTGAAGCGAAATGATGAGTCGGCTGCTAACAAGACTTCCGACAAGCCTGCAAAAGATGTCGCATGGGTGTTTGAGTCATCTCCCGACGCATTGCCTCAAACTCGCTGCACAGTTCGTGTTATCAGCGATATTCGTGTCGCGATGTTGTTCGAAGAGAAGCAAACAGTTCAGGCTTCTTATCGTCGGCTTTCAGAAATCGGATTGACTCGCGCGGGCGCAAGGCTGGCGAGTGGCAATACGGGCGAGCGACAATGCATAGTGACTGGCGGGCTGGGCACGATCAAGGTCAGCCACGAGGGAAAGACTTACTTCGTTTGCTGTGAGGGATGTCAGCAGGCATTTGATGCCGATCCCGCCGGCACGATCGCTGCCTATCAGGAACGACTCCGGGAAGCGTCAAAAAAAGAAGCGTCGAAAAAGTAAAAGGCAATCTTTTTTTTGTGCCGCGATTCCAGCTGGCGCTCAGGATCAACCGCACTATTACTACGAGCAAAGAAAAACGGTCAGAGCCATCATCGAGAGAGGCGTCTGACCGTTCTGGTTGGCTGAGAATTCGTGATTTGTTCTGATCAGTCAATGATCTTGCTGATTGGATATTCAACGATGCCTTTGGCTCCCGACTGCTTAAGCTGCGGGATAATTGTTCGGACCAGGCTTTCGTCAACGATTGTGTTGAGGGCGACCCAATCCGGATCGGACAGATGCGAGACAGTCGGTGTTTGCAGAGCGGGCAGCATTTTCAGAACCGCATCAAGGTTCTGGCGATGAACATTCATCATCAACCCGACCTTGCCTTCAGCCTCAAGGCACGACTGCAGCATCAGGGCAATGTTATCGACCTTGGCCTTTATCCATGAGTCCGCGTAGGACGTCCGATTAGTGATGAAGCGAGTTGTACTCTGCAGAACCTCGTCCATGATTCGCAAATTGTTGGCACGGAGAGAGCTGCCTGTTTCAGTCACTTCCACAATCGCATCGGCCAGCTTTGGAGGTTTTACTTCCGTGGCTCCCCAGGAAAACTCAACATGAGCTTTCACATGGTGACGTTCGAGGAATCGAGTTGTCAGACCAACAGCCTCGGTGGCAATTCGCTTGCCTTCCAGATCTTTCACCGTCTTGATCGGTGAATCTTCAGGCACACACAGAACCCAGCGGACTGGGCGCCGACTGACTTTCGAAAACACGAGTTCGCAAACTTGATGAACGTCGGCGTTGGTTTCGAGGATCCAGTCATATCCAGTGATACCTGCGTCAAGAATTCCGTTCTCAACGTAACGCGCCATTTCCTGAGCGCGGATCAGCATGCATTCAATCTCAGGGTCATCAACCGTCGGAAAATAAGATCGCGAGGCAAACTTGATGTTGTAACCCGCGCGGCTGAACAGTGCGGCAGTAGATTCCTGCAGGCTGCCTGCGGGGATGCCCAATTTTAGTACTCGACCAGACATTCGTCTAAACCTTCGTCGTCAAATGAATTCGAGAAACGCGGAGCCCGGATCAAGGCTGAAGATTTGTTCGGCAGGGGCTCGCGGGAAAATCTTCTACTTCTTGTAGACCGCATGGGGATCGAACACACGGTCTCCCTCAACGGCAAACTGCTGAGTTGCGGGGTCGATTTTGCGGAAGAAACAACTGCGGAATCCTTCGTGACAGGCCGCGCCACCGATCTGATTCACTTTGACCAGCAGCGTGTCTCCATCGCAGTCAAAATAGATGGCATGTAGTTCCTGAACGTTGCCGCTTTCCTCACCCTTTCGCCAGAGTTTTTTGCGGCTGCGGCTGTAGTAACAGACGCGACCCGTTCGCAAAGTTTCCTCGTAGGATTCTTTATTCATCCAGGCCATCATCAGGACGTCGCCCGTTGCGGAATCCTGTGCAATTGCCGGGATCAGTTCATTCTTCGAAAAATCGGGTCCAGTCAGTTCAGCCATAGGAAAACAACCACATCCAGACAACAAAATCGAAGGGCGACAAGAGCCAGCAAGACGCCAGGAGCGTCAATTCGGCCGTGAAAATCCACCCTGACGCACAGGAGTGTCGACCGCAGCAGCCAAAAGAGTTCACTCACGATACCGTCCAAGGCGAGCGTTCTCCATCGGTGACACCCATCGACGGCTCGGAAGTCCGGAATTCCTGGAGATTTGGCCGGTTTGCTCGTTTCCTGAAAGGCCATCGATGCCGCCA
>CANHVD010000254.1 GCA_947463775.1 Planctomycetaceae bacterium
ATGGCCGAAGACGGCGACAAAGTTGTCAGACTGCGGACGCTACCCGTTGACGTCAACGTAACGAAAATTGCCGCCGGAATGCTCAGGCTCTTCACAGAAGATGAACGCCTGATGCTTCGTTTCGGCATGCTTCCAGCCGAGAAAATGCGAGTCCTCGACAGAATCCTGGACGAGAAGTTTCGCCGCGATTACCGGCTTCCACCATCCGGCGGCGACGCGTTCTGCGCGATGTTGAAACTGAATCCAGAATCGGGCTTCGATTTCATCGACTTCAGTTTGCGGGCGCTGATCAATGAAGCCACCGCGGCCATCACCTCAGAGCTGTATCAGATCGGTGATCTCGTGGTCTGATCATCCGGCCCACGTGTAGAAAATCGCCAGGCATTTCACTAACCACAGAAACAGGATTGACCCAATGAACACACGTTACAACAACGACGCGGAAGGCTCGCCGCAAACGGTTATTAAACTTAAACGCAAGAACGGAACAGAACACACGGTTTACGTTGTCCTCAGTAAGGACGGGCACACATTTCGCGTTGTTCTGGACGATGTTAGCCACCCGATCGAATACGGCGAATCGCTTGAATCGGCCGTGCGACGTCAACAGGCTGCAATGGTCAAGCGACTCTGGCCTGATGATGAAGGATACCAGATTGAAGAGACACCGATTCGTCACGTCATGTTTACCAATGTCAACGGCGGTGATGAGAATCTTATCACGTGCACGCGGTTGAAACAGGAAGTCCTGGCCAACGCGATGCGAGCATCCGGGAAATTCACGTTTGAAGAGACATACGAGATTCCCGGGCGAGATTTGCAGTATTACCTCGCTGATCGGTGCACGCTGACAGAAGCCGAAGAACGCCGCGCTGAGGAATTGGCGGCCGGTTATCAACAGTCCGGGAGCTGACGGGGAAAGCCCGGACTACTGCGCCCGTGCGGTAACGCGGACGCAGACCTGTGGGCTTTTCCGCTTCACTGTTTCGCAACACTTCACAAAGAAAGAGCACTCATGAATCCACTACTCCGCAGCGTCATCGACCAGTTGAACGACGCCTACAAGAAATTCGAAAGAGAACAACGCGATAACCCGGGCCGGGCGGGCCGCGAAATTCGAGTCCTCTATATCGACGCGGACTTCTATCAGGGTCGAAAGAAACGCCCAATCGGTTCTCTTAACGTCATCCACGCTCTTGACGCACTCGCAAACGACGTGACGCGGTTTGAGGACTTCGATATCAGCGACGCTGACCGCGTTGTTCTGTCTGGCGTCTGATCGTCATTTCCACGCGGAAAAAATCGCTACGTTCATTTTGTTTTCAATCCTTACCACAGGAACAGGCCTTCTCATGACAACAACATCACTCACAGCGGCACAGCTTCACCTGATCGACCGGTTCACGGCAGAATGCGAAACGGCCCGGCGGCGATCTCACAATGATTTTCAACTTGCAGTCAATGTCACGCGTCTCTGGAATTGGATCGACGCGGACGGGCTGCCGTTGGATCTCGGATTAACAGAAACGCTCTGGCATCTTCTCGCCCGTGAATTCACAGACTTCTTTGAAAACCCTGAGGACACGAATTCTCTCCGGTTCACATACTACAGCCGCGAAGTGATCACGATTTCAAAAGCCCGCTACGCTCGCGACAAGTTCGTCGTGCGGACCGAGGGCAAAAACGGCTTCAAGACAGACGCACACTCGTTGATTGAGGCGTGCGGTTGCAAATGGACCCACCGCGAGCGCGGCTATATCGCCAGCAATGCCCAGGTTGAAGTGATCACAGCGGCACAGAAACTTGGCTTCTCAGCAAAGCCCAACTCTATCTTCGGATTCGGAATTCGACCGACTGAGGTTCCGCTCTTACGCCATGAGTTATTTTTCCCGGGGATGATTCCGCGCGGCATTCTGACCTATCACCAAATCCGCAGACTCCTGGCAGAAATGCGGAAGGGCTTGCGATTGTCTAAGGCCGCCATTGAAACGCTCGCACTCAGCAACCGTGACCGGTGAGACGCGAAGCACTGCGCCGGTGACTAATCGCCGGCACAGTGCCCAATGGCATTCACTATCGTTTTCAATTTGAAGCGGCACGGCGCGAGCTGTCCGGTGTCGTGAAACCAGATCGCTCGCGCCGTCCGGTTCCAGCTCAGCGCGCCCGCGCAAACCCGGAATTGTGCACCGTCCGCCATGGGATCACGGCAACAGGAGTCCCTGATTGTGCGGCACTTGCAGTGCTTGTGCTCGCCGAACAAAAGCGTCGGATTCGCCGGTGACAAACTTCGGGGCAACATGTCCTCAAGCCCGCCGCGTTTCCGCCAATCGTCAAGCCGACAGAATCGCACTGATAATCAACGGCGCGTATCGAAAATCGCCAGGCTCTTTCCAGCTTTCCAATGACCAACAGAACGAGGTTTCCCAATGATCAATGCAACTTCCCACAATTCACCAGCTCAGGCTATTGGCACTGTTCGCTCAATGCTGAAACGATTTCAAGATATCGAAGAATGCTACGACGCGGCCACGGTCGAGGAGCAGGATGATTTGACCGCTGAGCAGGACACCATTTGCCGCAGCGTCGTCGACATTCTTCGCGACAATACAGACCGGCTGGACGTAATCATCTCCGCTTTGGATTCCGTCAACAGGATTATTGAATGCACTTACGACCATGACAGCGAAACCGGGGAACGGCTTGATGAGCCTGGCGAACACTCCGCCGCCGATATTGTGGCGATGATCTGCAACATCGAAACAGAGGTTTGCGACGCGTCCCGGTTCGCCGTTGGATTCTTCGGCAATGAACAAGCTGATCAGTCTGCCAACGCGTGACAAATCGCCAGGCTTCGGACTGCTGCCAGCTCTATCTGCGCTGGCAGATGCCCGCAGCGTCGCGGTTTACCACAGCAAATCCTCAGGAGTTATTCCATGTCTATTCTCGAAACGATGACAAAATCAGAACGCAGTGCCCTTGTGATGCTGGAACGAGGCGACGCACGCGAGTAGATTCGGATTTCCTGAATCCTCGGTGATTGCATCGCTCCGGCGACGGACTGGTCCAATACCGGATCCCTCGCAAGGTTCCATGTTCCGACGATCGAGGTCGACCACTCAGTCATTGAAGCAGCCCGGATGGCCGGGTTCCGAGCGTGCGATTGTTCCCAACGCCGCACGATGCCTAGGCGATGCCATTCACGATCACGGTGGAAACGAAACCGCTACAACTTGGCTGGCTGCAGAATCTCGCCACGCGGTTTCAGGAGCTGCTGACGAACAGCTTTGGATTGTCTGCGCCGATCGTTTGTTTATGGATCGGCGGCCGATTCTATCTCGCGATCGATTCCACCAACGAAACCGCAGAGCTTGAACGACTCAACCGGGCCGGTGTCTTGCCAGTCGTGCGAGTGAAGTCGCATGATGTTGCGTGCGTTCACTTCCACGTCAGCATTCTTACTGGCGCGGCACTGGCTTATCGAGAAACAGCGACGGCGGACTGACAATCACGCAGCTGCGTGTGAAATCGCCAGGTATTTCTGCGATAGATTTCACACCCTCCGGTTTGTCGGACCGGACCGAGGAAAGGGAAGCGGTTACCCGCCTCGGTCGATATGACGTCGATATGACCGGAGCAGTGAACGGTGGGCGCAAGGTCGAGCCGGTCGGTCTCACCGGAGGGAGTTGGGCGACGAGGTTTTTCATCGTTCAAAGCCACCGATGTAGGCAGAGATGAGTGTTGGAGTGAGATTTTCGGGGACGTGAGCATCGTGTCCTTCAGGCAGGCCTTCTGGAAGGACACTCCGCATGTCGGTCGGCGAAGTACAGACAAACACCGGCATATGGCCAGTCGCTCGGATCATCGCCGACCTCCTGTGTGATGACACAGAACGGTTTTCAATCGCTTGAATGACACCTACGCAGGTAACCGCCAGGATTGTATGTCATCAGAAATTTCTCTCGACCGGAATCACGGGCAAACTCCGAACGCTTGGAGAGAAACGCTTCTACCGCTTCCCAAGGCCCTGGCCCCCATTCGGTGTTGACCGGGTGTCCGTTCACATTCGTGTCTTCCACAATCAGGTAGCTACCGGTAGTGACCAGCGGTCCATATACCTCCAGATCCTCTAAACAGACATCGTAATGATGATCCGCATCGTGGATCACAAGCACAGGACCAGTGACCTGCTGAGCCTTTTGCCGGATCATTCCAATAATCTCCGGGGACTGAGTATTGCCCACGAGATATTGAACGCGAGGATGCTGAGGGCGTGAGAGCTCGCGACAATCGACTGACACGACACTCCCGCAATTGAACAATTCCAATTGGTGTGCCAAAAAGAGCGTAGTTCCTCCCAGAAATGTTCCGAGTTCAATGACAAGTGCCGGACGCACATCGTGCAGAATCTCTTGAAATACCCACAAATCAAGTGGGCACTTGTGTGTTTCGATTCCCTGATAACGTGTCAGCGAATGCAGACCCTGGATTCCGTCGGCACGGGCGTTCCCTTCGTAGAAGGCCCGGTGGAAATTGCGTACTGCCGTACTATGGTCGTTCATGAACTGCCCTTTATCGCAAATGGGTATCTAAGCAGCCAATGCTGAGGTCACCCGCAGAATCCGTGGTTGATATCAGACGAACTAGGATCTACTCAGGCTCGACAGTATCGCGTACCAATTTCCCATTCAATCGTCCCGTTCTTCAACGACGATGCCGTTTCAGGTATTGCCTCTTCGGACGAATACAGCATCGCCGAAGTACCCACATACGTCGGGCCACTCATCAACCAAACTCATTCCATTTGCTTCCAGAAAAGCACGAACTTCCGGCCACATGACTTGGCCGCTGTAAAGTTCGCGGTAAGTGATCTCCAATTGGATAGCACGAACCGTTCGGAGCATGTCCCCCATGCCTCGTAACGCCAGAAGTTCCGCGCCCTGCAAGTCCATCCAAACAAGATCAAAGCTGTTGATCTTCGCTCTCATGGCCCATGTATCCAATCGCATGGCTGACACTGTGATTGAAGTTTGCTGAATGGGGTGAATAGCCTGGACTCCGCTTCCGACAAACAGGCTGCTTGCACCGGGGTTCGTGTCGTTGACAACATGAAACTCAGTGTCGCCGTCATATTCATGAATTGCCGACTCGACAACCTCAATATTGGAATAAGGAGCGACAAACCTTCGAATTTGTTCAGCCGATTGCGGTCGCGCCTCAAACGCAAAGATCTGTGCATTCGGGAATTGCATCGCAAATTCGCATGACTGTTCGCCGGTGTAGCTGCCGACATCCAGAATCACGGGAGTTTCTGAAATGTCTGTTGGGAGCGAGTTCAAAAATCGTTGAATTAACATGCAATCACCTGCTGTCATGAAGAGCATGTTTTAATGCAATCAACGGCAGAATGCCGCACTGTTGACGGCGTGGAGTTAAGGGAACTCCAATCAAGTCCAGCATCGCTTTTGGATTGAAGGCATTCAGTTCGCCCGTTGTTTTTTTTCGATGAACTCACACAAGATCGACGCAGCCGCCTGACAAACCATGCAGCCGCTGGCGATAAACGAAGCAGTGTTAATTGTTTCGTTTGTGATCTCAGCAAAGATCGTCACTTCATCGCCGCATGCAGCACTACGAGCGTATCCGATGTGGGTTGCGGTCGTGAGCGTGCCTCGGCGGTACGGAGCATTGAAATGTTCCAGAATTGGATTCTCGTCCATCACGTGACTGCCGCAGAAAGACTCAATCGCAATACAGCGTCAATTTGCCGGAATTCCATCCGGCGAGGACTTATTACTTTTCACCGATGGACGACCACCATATCGCCCCTTGCTGTTGATTCGCGAATGCAGATCATCAAGGATCCAATGGAAGACAAGCAAGTGCATGGACTGGGCCATACCCATGTCGTCAATTGGGATATGCAGATTTCGTGATGCCAGAGACTGCAGCTCGCCCCCATCATAGCCTGTCAGGCCCCATGTAATCAGACCGTGCCGATTGGCCCACTCGACTGCGTTAAGGACGTTCTTGCTATTTCCACTTCCGCTCATGGCAATCAGTACGTCTCCGGGTGAAGCAAAGTTTTTTAACTGTTCCACGAAAACTCGTTCGAAGCCCTCGTCGTTGGCCCAGGCGAGAATTGCAGAAGTATTCTCTGACAAGCTCATCACTTTCAGTCGTTTGGCGTCATCGTTCAGAAAGTCTTTTGGGTCGAGCGTGCTCTTGAGTAAGTCCTCTGCGAAATGACCAGCGGTTGAACCGGCCCCGCCGTTGCCGCATACGAAAACGAATCGACCTCGGTGCCAGGCGTCATGCAAGTCGTCACTCAATGCCTGAACATCTGACAAATGGAGGTCATGAATCACACGGCAACACTCGTCAAGGTACTCGCTCAGTCCCAGTCGAATTCCCAGCATGGTGGCCTCCTGAGGTTCAGTTAAATCAAACGTGTAGTCGTATCGGCCTATTGAGGTCAAATGCCGATTGCCCGATCTTTTGTTCTGGTCTCTGCAAGAATGAACTCAGCCGCTTCTTTGATCGAGTATTTGCACGCATACTCACAATCGATCGAGCGAATAGGGCAGGTGTATCGGTGTCCGGTACGAACACGGATGCTTCTGCAACCCGCATTGACTCCGGCAAGCACATCCGAAAGTCGGTCTCCAATCATCCATGACTGGGAAAGATCGACACCCAAATCCCTGGCTGCTCGCAGAAGCATACCGGGGCCGGGTTTTCGATCTGGCTGCTCAACAATGGTCTCGTCATCAAGTGAAGGGCATTCGTGACACGAATAAATGGCATCAAGTTGAGCACCTGCTGCCGCAAGTAAGCGATTGAGTTCAGCGTGAATCGTGTCCAGTTCGTCAGTCGTGATCATGCCACGCCCCACAGCTGATTGATTTGTAACCAGAATGCAGAGGAAGCCCGTCTGTTTCAGCTTGGCAAGACTTGCTGCCGCGTCAGGGAGTAAACGCACTTGATTCGGGGATATCAGATAGCCGTCGAGCCGCGTGATCGTACCATCGCGATCCAGGAAGACCGCCGGTTTGAGCGTACTCTGCAGATCAGAGGTCCCTGATATCATCCCACGTCTCCCTTATCAGTGTCCGACTCGAACGCTGGCTGTGTCAGTGCGGCCCACAAAGCAGGAATTGTCTCCCGATGATCCCCACAAACATAGAAGCTGCGACCACCATCCTGAATGGTGCGACACAGAATCGTTTTCCACGGTCGGAAGTAATACAGCGGATGAGTGGTCCCCTTCGTGTGGGCCCCTTGCGGCGGCGATCCTGGACCTTCCGCCCAGTTCTCCGGGAGTTGCACAACATCGAAAACGGCCGTTGTGAAGTTTGAGATTGTCTCTTCAGCCTGGCGAGCCACATTGCGAGCCATGGACAGGGCTTTCAAATAGACCTCTGGGCCCGTCACTGCCGAACCGATATTCAGAAACACTCCACCTTCCAAATTCTGAATTACGCGACTGAAAATCAAAAAATCCGTATATGACGCAGCACCAAGAGCCGCCCCGTCGGCGTTTGAATATCCATGAAAAATATCGCTGCCGATACTGACGTGACAGGTGACCGGAATTCCGCATCGCCATCCAGCGGCCGCTATGCTGATGTGTCCATGTGGGAATTGGTTCTCTTCAATCGTTCGACCAATGGCCTCGCCAAATCCTTCGCCACGACTTGCGGCTTCGATTGCAATCTCGTTGAGTCGTCCGGTCTCTTGCCAAAGCCCGAACTGGCCGACTCGAATCCAGCGCGCAACGTCTTCACTGGTCTCA